>NZ_JBFAYB010000089.1:0-35891 GCF_040681075.1 Streptomyces sp. NPDC051907
CAGCACCAGGGCGTTGGACACGCTCTTGGAGCTGTCGGTGGCCGTGCTGCTGCCCAGGTCGGCGCTGGCGAAGATCTGCTGCCCCCAGTCCATCCCCGGGGCGCGGGGCACAGCCGCGGGACGCGCACGGCCGAAGGGCACCGGCACGGCCGCGGTGCGCGGACCGGCTGCGGGGGCGCGGGCGGGGCGAGGGGCTCGGGCACGGCCGCAGGACGCGCGCGCAGCCGCGGGAAACGCGCACGACCGAGGTGCGCGAACCGGCGCCGTGGCGAGCGCCGCCGAGGCGTGGGGCGCGGGCATGCCGTGGGACGCACCGTCGGTCCGCGGGGAGCGGGCGCAGCCGAAGGGCGCAGGGCCGAACCGCGGACGCGGACACGACCAGGGGACGCGGGCACAGCCGCGCGGCGCGGACCCGCCGCGGGGGGGGGCACCGCCGGACCCCGAGGAGCGGGCACAGCCGAGGGGCGCGGGGCGAGACCGCGGGCGCGGGCACGGCCGCACGAAGCGCCGCCGGTCCGCAGGGCGCGGGCACAGCCGCGGGGCGCGAACCCCGCCGCACGGCGCACCGCCCGTCCCCCGGGCGCGGGCGCGGCCTCGGGGCCGTACCCCCCGGGTTCGGGGTCGTTACCCCGTACCCCCGCACGGCCTCGGGGCCGTACCCTCCACCCCGCGCCCCGCGCAGACTCACACCCCGCCGTCGCTCCCGTCGCCCGCCTCGCTCGTCGGCTTCGCCGCGATCGTCTCGTGGTGGCGGATGACCTCCGCGATGATGAAGTTCAGCAGCTTCTCGGCGAAGGCCGGGTCCAGGCGCGCGCTCTCGGCGAGCTGGCGCAGGCGCTCGATCTGGCGCGACTCGCGGGCCGGGTCGGCGGGCGGCAGATGGTGCTGTGCCTTGAGATGGCCGACCTGCTGCGTGCACTTGAAGCGCTCCGCGAGCATATGGACGACAGCCGCGTCGATGTTGTCGATGCTCTCGCGCAGGCGGGTCAGCTCGGCCCGCACGTTCTCGTCGATGTCCCTCGTGGTCATGGTCAGCGAGCTTACGACGGCCAGGTCAGGTGGGAATCGTCGGCGGGTGCTCGGGGTCGGGCACGCGGTTGCTCCAGCCGCCGGGGACGGCTCTGCCCTGCTGCTCTCTGAAGCGCACGGGGGCCGTGCCGACGCGGCGGGTGAAGAGCCGGGAGAAGTACGCGGGGTCCTCGTAGCCGACCCGGCGGGCGACGGCCGCGACGGGCAGCTCGGTGGCCGCGAGCAGTTCCTTGGCCCGGCCGAGGCGGATGCCGAGGAGGTAGTCCTTGGGGCTGCAGCCCGCTCCCCGGCGGACCGCCGTGCGCAGCTCGGCGGGGGTCATGCCGTGCCGGGCCGCGTGCTCGGCGACGGAGAGCGGCTGGAACGCGTCGCGGGCGAGCGCGGTCAGGACCGGGTCGCCCTCGGCGTTGGTGTCGGCGCGGTCGCGGCGCAGGGCGACGAGGAGCTCGTGGACGGCCGCGCCGGTCTCGACCTCCAGCAGCGGGTTGCCCCGCCGGGCCGCGCGCGCGATGCGGCCGACGGCGGCGCGGGCCGCTGCGGTGTCGCAGAGGGGGACGACGGGCCGGTCGGGCTCGATGTAGCCCAGCTCGGTGTAGGTCGTGGTGGCGGGGCCGGAGAAGTCGACGAAGCTCTCGTCCCAGCCGCCGTGCGGATCGGGGCCGTAGTGGTGCGGGACGCCGGGGGTGAGCCAGAGCACGGCGGGGGCGGTGACCGCGGTGCGCCGTCCGTCGGGCCCGCGGAACCAGCCGCTGCCCGCGTTGATCACGACGGCGACGTGGTGGTCCAGGGTCCTGGGGCCGACGGTCGGCAGCGTGCCGTGCTGGAGGCCGACGCCGAGGCAGACCAGTCCGAGACGGTGGTGGACGGGACTGGGGGTGAAATAGCGCATCCAGGTGTGGTACATCCGCCTTCGTCCCTTCTTCGGGCCCGAGCCGCCGCGTTGCGTCCAACCAGCGCCGATCTTTGTCCATGGACCCTCTCGCCGCCAGAGGGCGAAGGTGGGTCGCGGGTACGTGACCGGACGAGGGGCGGGTTCGTGGCTGAGTTCACTGTGGGCGAGAGGGACTTCCTCGTGGACGGGGAGCCGGTGCGGCTGCTGTCGGGGGCGCTGCACTACTTCCGGGTGCACGAGGCGCAGTGGGGCCACCGGCTGGCGATGCTGCGGGCGATGGGGCTCAACTGCGTCGAGACGTACGTCCCGTGGAATCTGCACGAGCCCGAGCCCGGCCGGTACGCGGACCCGGAGGCGCTCGGCCGGTTCCTGGACGCGGCGCGGGCCGCGGGGCTGTGGGCGATCGTGCGGCCGGGGCCGTACATCTGCGCCGAGTGGGACAACGGCGGGCTGCCGCACTGGCTGACCGGCCGGCTGGGGCGGCGCGTGCGCACGGAGGACCCGGAGTATCTGGGCCATGTGGAGCGCTGGTTCACCCGGCTGCTGCCGCAGGTCACCGCGCGCCAGGCGGACGCGGGCGGCCCGGTGATCATGGTCCAGGTCGAGAACGAGTACGGCAGCTACGGATCCGACCAGGCCTATCTGCGCCACCTGGCCGAGCTGCTGCGCGGCTGCGGGGTGCGCGTGCCGCTGTTCACCTCGGACGGGCCCGAGGACCACATGCTCACCGGGGGCTCGCTGCCGGGGGTCCTCGCGACGGCGAACTTCGGGTCGGGGGCGACGGAGGCGTTCGCGACGCTGCGCCGCCACCAGCCGTCGGGTCCGCTGATGTGCATGGAGTTCTGGTGCGGCTGGTTCGACCACTGGGGCGGGGAGCACGTCGTACGCGACCCGGCCGACGCGGCCGAGGCGCTGCGGGAGATCCTGGAGTGCGGGGCCTCGGTCAACCTCTATATGGCGCACGGCGGCACGAGCTTCGCCGGCTGGGCGGGGGCCAACCGCGGCGGCGAGGTGCACATGGGCGCGCTCGAGCCGGACGTCACGTCGTACGACTACGACGCGCCGATCGACGAGCGGGGCCGGCCGACGGAGAAGTTCTGGCTGTTCCGCGAGGTGCTCGCGGAGTACCGGCGCGGGCCGCTGCCCGAGCCGCCGCCGCCTCCCGCCGCGCTCGGCGCGCCGGTGACGGTGGAGCCGGGCGAGTGGGCCGCGCTGGAGGACGTGCTGGAGGCGCTCGGCGACGAGGAGTGGGAGGGCCCGGCGCCGCCCGCCTTCGAGGAGCTGGGCGTGGACCGCGGCCTGGTCCGCTACCGGGTGCGGATCCCCGGCCCGCGCGCGCCGTATCCGCTGAGCGCGACCGGGCTGCGGGATCTGGCCGTGGTGTACGTCGACGGGGTGCGGGCGGGCGTGCTGAGCGAGCGTCGCCCGGCGCTGGAGGAGCCGGTGGCCGGGCCCGCCGTGGTGGACCTGTGGGTGGAGTCGCTGGGGCGGGTCAACTACGGCCCGCTGACGGGCGAGCCCAAGGGGATCACCGGCGGCGTGCTGCACGAGCGGCAGTATCTGCACGGCGTACGGGCCCGGGGGCTGCGGCTGGCCGCCTTCGACGAGCCGGGCGCGATCGACAAGGTCCCCTTCGCGGCGGCGGCGCCCGGCGCGCCCGGCCTGTACCGGGGCGGCTTCGAGACCGCCTCCCCCGGCGACGCCTGGCTCGAACTGCCCGGCTGGACCCGGGGCTTCGTCTGGGTGAACGGCTTCTGCGCGGGGCGCTACTGGGCGGCGGGACCGCAGAGCGCGCTGTTCGTGCCGGGGCCCGTGCTGCGGGAGGGGACGAACGAGCTGTGGGTGCTGGAGACGGAGAAGGCGGGAGCGGGTGTGCGGCTGAGGTGACGCCGCCCTGCCCCCGCCCCTTCGCTCGGCCTGACGCGGCCAGGGGATCCCGCCCCGGACCCCCGCTCCTCGCACGCCGGCGGGGCGTGGAGGCTGAACCGGAGGTCTGGGGCGGGGCCACGGCCGGCGAACCGGCCGAGTGAGCCGGCCGAGGGAACCAGCCGAGGGAATTGCTGACCGGCTGCAGAGCCGACCGGCTGCACAACCGGCTGACTGCAGAACCGGCTGACTACGAAGCCGACCGACTACAGAGCGGACCGACTACAGACCGGCCGCCGCGGACTTGATCGCCGCGGCGAACGTGGACACCTCGGTGTAGACGCCGGGGAGGCCGGGCCTGGCGCAGCCCTCGCCCCAGCTGACTATGCCGACCTGGATCCACTGGTTGTCGTTGTCCTTGCGGAACATCGGGCCGCCCGAGTCGCCCTGGCAGGTGTCGACGCCGCCCTGCGGCAGACCGGCGCAGATCTCCTCGCCGGCGACGAGCGAGGGGTACGCCTGCTTGCAGCTGGCGTCGCTGACGAAGGGAACCTTCGCCTTGAGCAGGTAGCGCTGCTGCGGACCGCCTTCGCGGGCGGAGCCCCAGCCCGCGACGTCGAAGGTGCCGTTGTCGTACGCCTTGGTCTCGGCGATCTTCAGCGTGGGCAGGTTGATGGGCCGGGCGAGCTTGATCAGCGCCCAGTCCTTGCCGGTGCCGTTGTAGCCGGGGGCCTGAAGGACCTTGGTCGACCTGACCTTGATGGCGCTGGAGCTCTGCAGGTCGACGACGCCCGCGGTCGCGGTGATGCTGGTGTTGTTGCCGGAGCCGCTCACACAGTGGGCGGCGGTGAGCACGATCTGCTGGGTGAGCAGAGAGCCGCCGCAGCCCATGGAGAGCCGGACCATGAAGGGGAACTCGCCCTGGGCGGCGCGGGTTCCGCCGACGACGGGCGGGGTGGCGGCGAAGGCCGAGTTGGGCGTCAGGCTGAACGCGGCGAGAGCGACGGCGCCGGCGACGGCGCATCTCTTGAGCGCGCGAAGGAGTTGCATCAACGGTCTGCCTTTCGTGGGGGGTTGAAAGGTACGCGGATGCAGGACCCATGCGACGAACCACATATCTGACATGGGCCCGACAAGGCGTGGTCCGGATTATGAAGACTGCGCAAGGGGTCCGACAAGGAGTACTTTTCAGCCACCGTCGCCAGCGGGGACGCGCTCGCGGGAGCCGTACAGTTGAGTCATGCCGACCGTCGTGCAGGGGGGTACGGGGACGTGGTGAGCGGCAGCGAGGTCGTACACGGCTTTCCGCATCTGGACACCGTCCGCGCGGCGATCACCGCGCTCTACCGGCGGCTCTCGCCCGACGGCGTGCGGTCCTACGCGCCGAGCGTGCTCCCCGCCGACGCGGCCTTCTCCGACCAGGACGACCTGCACCTGGGCGCGCAGCGCGTGGCCCGCGCGCTGGTCCAGCATCTGAAGCTGCCCGACGCCCGGATGATCGTGAGCTTCCGGGACATGCACCATGCGGCGAGCGTGGAACTGACCGCGGGCCCGGAGTACTTCATCGAGCTGAACGACCGGTTCCGCACCCACCGCAGGGACATCGGCGCGGCCCTCGCGCACGAGATCATGCACATCGTGCTGCACCGTCTGGACCTGTCGTTCCCCGGCACCCGGGACAACGAGATCCTCACCGACACCGCCACGACCTATCTGGGCGCGGGCTGGCTGCTGCTCGACGCGTTCCGCGAGGACGGCGTCTCCAGCCAGAAGCTGGGCTACCTCACGCCGGAGGAGTTCGGCTATGTGCTCGCCAAGCGGGCGACGGCCTTCGACGAGGACCCGTCCGCCTGGTTCACCAGCCCGCAGGGCTACACCGCGTACACCAAGGGCCGCGCCCAGGCGCTGCGGGACGCCCGGCAGCCCCCGCTGACCACCGGGGGCTGGGCGGGCCGCCACCGCTACGCCAAGGACCGGCGGTACGCCGTCGAGCACCCGGGCGCCGCCGGCGCGGACGACTCCTCGCCGTACGCCTTCGAGCCCGGGCCGGAGGGAATGCGCGTCAGCTTCCCGTGCCCCACCTGCCACCAGCGCATCCGCGTTCCCGTGCGCGGGCGGGTGCGGGCCCGCTGCGGGCTGTGCCGGACCATTCTCGAATGCGACACCTGACCGGACGACCGTAGGGTCGAAGCATGACGAAAGAGCCGACAGCGGGCGTGAGCGAACTGTTCGCCGCGGTGCGCAGCGGCGACGACGACGCCGTCGTACGGCTCCTGCGGGCCGGCGCCCCCGTCGACGTCGCCGACGAGGAGGGGCAGACGCCGCTGTATCTGGCGGCCGTGAGCGACGAGGCGGGCCTGGTCCGGCTGCTGCTGGCCGCGGGGGCCTCGCCCGACCGCGCCAGCGGCCCCGACGGAGGGGACCTGCCGCTGTGCGGCGCCGCGGTCGGCGGGCACACGGACGTGGTGCGGGCGCTGCTCGCCGCCGGGGCGCGGGCCGACCTGGCGGAGGCGTACGGCTTCACGGCGCTGCGCTGGGCGGTGAAGCTGGGGCACGCCGGGACGGTGGAGGCGCTCCTGGAGTACGGCGCGGACCCGGACCTGCCGGGGCCCGACGGGGAGCCGCCGCTGGTGACGGCCGCCCGCCGGGGCTCCGCGTCGACGGTCCGGGTGCTGCTGCGGCACGGCGCGAGCGGCAGGCAGGAGGCGCTGGCGGAGGCGCGGCGGTGGCTCGACCGGGATGTGGAGGGCGATCTCAGGGAGCGGCTGGTGCGGATGTTCCGGGAGCGGGCGGCCGAGCCGGCGCCGCAGTCTTACGAGACCGTCGCCCGCCGGGTCGAGGAGGACGGCGGGGTGACCGTCGTCGTCGACCTGCTGCGGGACGGGGAGCCGCTGGCCGGCGACGAGCAGCAGACCGGGCACGGCGCCATCGCGACGCTGCTGGAGAGCGAGTTGGGAGTCCAGACGCCGTACGCGGATCTGGCCGGGCGCGCCCTGCGGTGCGGGGATCCCGAGCAGGACGACTGGGTGGAGTCGGTGCTGGCCCTGTGGGGGCGCGGCGACGAGGAGACCTTCCAGGCGGCGGCCGCGTGGTGCGCGAGCGACGATCCGATGCGGCAGGCGTTCGCGGCGGACGTGCTGGCGCAGCTGGGGTTCGCGACCCCGGGTCCGGACGGGGGCGAGGCGTCCCAGCGGCCGTTCGCGGCGCGGGCGCTGCCGCTGCTGCGCGAGCTGGCCCGGGAGGCGCGGGAGCCCGAGCTGATCAAGGCGGTCGTGCTGGGGCTCGGGCACCACGGGGACCCGGCCGCGCTGCCGGAGATCCTGCGGTACGCCGGGCACCCGGACCCGGAGGTGCGCAACCAGGTGGCGCTGGCGCTGTTCGGTCTGGTGCCGGGCGACCACGCGGAGGGCGTCGCGGCGCTGCTCGCGCTCAGCCAGGACGCGGACCCGCGGGTCAGGGACTGGGCGACCACGGCGCTCGCGCACCTGGACGCCGACGGCCACGCGATCCGCGAGGCGCTGGCGGCGCGGCTGGACGACCAGGACGCGGACACCGCGGCGGAGGCGGCCAGGGGCCTGGCGAAGCGTCAGGACCCGCGCGCGGCGACGGCGCTGACCCGCCTCCTGGCGGACGCCCAGCCGGACGGCCACGCCCGGCAGACGGCGGCGGACGCCATACGGCACATCCAGGACGCCCGGCTCCGGCGCCGCCTCGAGCGGACGCATCCGCGCTGCCACTAGGGCGCGGGTGACGGGCGGCCTGGACCTGCCGGGGCACCGCCCCAGACCCCGCGCCTGACTTCGTCCGGGGGACCCCCACGAGGCTGGATTTGGCCACCTGAGCCTGGATGAGGCCGCTCCGAGGCAGGCCGCCTCAATCGCCGGCGGGGCTGGACTTGGCCACCCGAGCCGGGAGGAAGCCCCTTCGAACCAGGCCGCCTCAATCGCCGGCGGGGCTGGACTTGGCCACCCGAACCTGGAGAAGGCCCCTCTGAACCACGCCGCCACAAACACCAGCAGGGCCGGACAGGCGACCCGAGCCGGGAGGAGGCCCCTCCGAACCAGGTGCGCGGGGCTGAATTGGGCCGTCTGAGCCAGGCCGGCTCTTCACCTGACGCGCTGTTTGCGCGGTTATCGCGCCCCGTACACCGGTCCCGCCGGCGCGGCCCGTCCCAGCAGCTTTCGTGCCGTCTCGCCCGCCTCCGCCGGGCTCCAGCGCTCGCCCTTGTCGGCGGTCGGCCCCGGGCGCCAGCCCTCCATGACGGTGATGCGGCCCGCCTCGGCCTCGAAGACCCGCCCGGTCACGCCCTCGCAGCCGGCCGCGCCGAGCCAGACGACGAGCGGCGAGACGTCCTCGGGGAGCGCGGACAGGGCGGCGAAGGCCTCCTCGGTCATCCGGGTGCGGGCCGCCGGCGCGATGGCGTTGACCTGGACGCCGTACGGCGCCAGCTCCGCCGACGCCACCAGCGTGAGGCCGACGATCCCGGCCTTGGCGGCGGAGTAGCTTCCCTGGCCGACGCTGCCCAGCAGCCCCGCCCCGGACGTGGTGTTGACGACCCTGGCGGCGGTGGGGCGGCCCGCCTTGGCCTCGGCGCGCCAGTGCGCGGCAGCGTGCTTGAGCGGCAGGAAGTGGCCCTTGACGTGGACTCGTATGACCGCGTCCCAGTCGTCCTCGGGGAGGTTGACGAGCATCCGGTCGCGCAGGAACCCGGCGTTGTTGACGAGGGTGTCGAGCCGGCCGTACGTCTCCAGGGCGGCGGCCACCAGCGAGGCCGCGCCCTCGGTCGTGGCGACGTCGCCGCCGTGCGCCACCGCCTCGCCGCCCGCCGCCCTGATCTCGGCGACGACCTGCTCGGCGGGGGCGAGGGAGCCGCCTGCGCCGTCGAGGCCGACGCCGAGGTCGTTGACGACGACCTTCGCGCCCTCGGCGGCGTAGGCGAGGGCATGGGCCCGGCCGAGGCCGCGGCCGGCGCCGGTGACGATCACGACGCGATCCGCGCAGATTCCGGTCATCTCACTTCTCCTTGTCGGCGGTCGAGGCGTCGAGGAAGGCGGGGCGCTCGCCGCCTCCGTGCACGAGCAGGCTCGCCCCGCTGATGTAGGCCGCGCGGTCGGAGGCGAGGAAGACGGCCGCGTCGCCGACGTCCGAGGGCTCGGCGAGCCGCCCGAGCGGCACCGTGCGGCCGACCGCGGCGACGCCCTCCTCGTCGCCGTAGTGCAGGGCGGACAGCTCGGTGCGGACCATGCCGAGCACGAGCGTGTTCACCCGGACCTCGGGGGCCCACTCCACCGCCATGGACCGGGCCAGGCTCTCCACTCCGGCCTTCGCCGCGCCGTACGCGGCGGAGCCGGGCGAGGGGCGGCCGCCGCTGACGCTGCCGATCATGACGATCGAGCCGTGGGACGCCTTGAGGTACTCGTACGCGGCGAGCGAGGCGGTCAGCGGCGCGACGAGGTTGAGCTCGATCACGCGGGCGTGGCGGGCCGCGCCGCCCAAGCCCGAGCGCCCGCCCGCTGCCGGACCCCCGCCCGAGCGTCCCGCTGCGCCCCCGCCCGTCGTCGCGCCCGGGCCCCCGTGCGATCCGGCGCCTTCGGCGAGGAGCCGGTACGGCGTCCCGCCCGCGTTGTTGACCAGGACGTCCAGCCGTCCGCGCCGGCCCGCGACCTCGGCGAAGAACTCCCCCACCGCGACCGGGTCGCGCAGATCGAGCGGTGCGAACACCACGCCCGGGAGCGGGACTTCGGGCGGCCGGCGCGCGCAGACCACCACCTCGGCCCCCGCCTCGAGGAACGCCCGCGCGATGCCCGCGCCCACGCCGCGCGTGCCGCCGGTGACGACGGCGACCCTCCCGTCCAGCTCCATCGGCTGCTACCTTCCTCACCTAGCAGTCACCTAACAAACGTTTGGTGGAAAGGTAGCTGATCCGCTCATGGGTGTCTCCACCGCACGCCCCGAGAAGGGCATCGCAGCCATCACGGTCGACTTCCCACCCGTCAACGCCCTTCCCGTACAAGGCTGGTACGACCTCGCCGACGCGCTGCGCGCCGCCGGGCGCGACCGGGAGATCCGCTGCGTCGTCCTGGCCGCCGAGGGCCGCGGCTTCAACGCGGGCGTCGACATCAAGGAGCTCCAGCGGGACACGGGCCACCAAGCCCTGCTGGGCGCGAACCGCGGCTGCTACGAGGCGTTCGCCGCCGTCTACGAGTGCGAGACGCCCGTCGTCGCCGCGGTGAACGGCTTCTGCCTCGGCGGCGGCATCGGCCTCGTCGGCAACGCGGACGCGATCGTCGCCTCCGACGACGCCGTGTTCGGGCTCCCGGAGCTGGACCGGGGCGCGCTCGGCGCGGCCACCCATCTGGCCCGGCTGGTCCCCCAGCATCTGATGCGCGCCCTGTACTTCACCTCGCGCACCGTCTCCGCGCGGGAGCTGCACGCCCACGGCTCGGTCTGGCAGGTCGTCCCGCGCGAAGGCCTGGCCGACGCGGCCCTGGAGCTGGCCCGGGAGATCGCTCGGAAGGACGGCAGCCTGCTCCGGCTGGCCAAGGCCGCCATCAACGGCATCGACCCCGTCGACGTACGCCGCAGCTACCGCTTCGAGCAGGGCTTCACCTACGAGGCCGGCCTCAGCGGAGTCGGCGACCGCGTCCGGGACGCCTTCGGGAAGGAGCGGCAGCAGTGACCGACGGGACCGACAGGACCGACAAGACAATGACGCCCGAGGAGGTCGTCGGCCGGCTCAGCAGCGGGATGACCCTCGGCATCGGCGGCTGGGGCTCGCGCCGCAAGCCGATGGCCCTGGTGCGGGCACTGCTCCGTTCCGAGATCACCGATCTCACGGTGGTGTCGTACGGCGGCCCCGACGTCGGCCTCCTCGCCGCCGCCGGCCGGATCCGCAGGCTCGTCACCGCCTTCGTCACCCTCGACTCGATCCCGCTGGAGCCGCACTTCCGGGCGGCCCGCGAGCGCGGGGCCTTCGAACTGACGGAGCTCGACGAGGCGATGTTCATGTGGGGCCTGCACGCGGGCGCCAACCGGCTGCCCTTCCTGCCCGTCCGGGCGGGCGCCGGCTCGGACGTCATGCGGGTCAACCCCGAGCTGCGCACGGTCACTTCCCCGTACGAGGACGGCGAGGAGCTCGTCGCCGTGCCCGCGCTGCGGATGGACGCGGCGCTCGTCCACCTCAACCGCGCCGACCGGCTCGGCAACGGCCAGTACCTCGGGCCCGACCCGTACTTCGACGACCTGTTCTGCGAGGCGGCCGACGCCGCGTATCTGTCGTGCGAGGAGATCGTCGAGACCGCCGAGCTGACCAAGGCCGCGGCCCCGCAGACGCTGCTGGTCAGCCGGCACACGGTGAACGGGGTCGTCGAGGCCCCGGGCGGCGCGCACTTCACCTCCTGCGCCCCCGACCAGGGCAGGGACGAGGCGTTCCAGAAGCTGTACGCGACGACGCCCTGGCCCGAGTTCTCGGCCCGCTTCCTCTCCGGCGCGAGCGAGCACGACTATCAGCGCGCCGTACGGACCTGGCAGGAGGAGCAGAGTTGAGCAGCACAGCGACCGCCGCGGACCGCGTCCCCCTCGCCCCGGCCACCCGGGCCGAGTACTGCGTGATCGCCTGCGCCGAGGCATGGCGCGGCGCCGGCGAGATCCTCGCCAGCCCCATGGGGCTGATCCCGTCGTTCGGGGCCCGGCTGGCCAAGCGCACCTTCTCGCCCGATCTGCTGCTCACCGACGGCGAGGCGATGCTGGTCGCGCTCGACGGGACGGTCGAGGGCTGGCTGCCGTACCGCCGCCATCTGACGATGGTGACCGGCGGGCGGCGGCACGTGATGATGGGCGCCAGCCAGATCGACCGCTACGGCAACCAGAACATCTCCTGCATCGGCGACTGGGCCCGGCCCGCGCGCCAGCTGCTCGGGGTGCGCGGCGCGCCCGTCAACACCCTGAACAACCCGGTGAGCTACTGGGTGCCCAGGCACTCCGCGCGGGTCTTCGTCGAGAAGGTCGACATGGTCAGCGGCGTCGGCTACGACCGCGCGGCCGGGGCCCGCTTCCACCGTCTGCCCCGCGTCGTCAGCGACCTCGGCGTCTTCGACTTCGAGACGCCCGACCACGCGATGCGGCTGGCGTCGCTGCACCCCGGGGTGGACGTCGAGCAGGTCAGGCAGGCGACGGGCTTCGATCTCGTGATCGCCGAGGAGGTCCCGTACACCCGCGAGCCGACCGCCGGCGAGCTCCGGCTGATCCGCGAGGTGATCGACCCCGGCGCGCTGCGCGAGCGGGAGGTGCGGGCCTGATGGAGACGGCTCTGACCGAGCTGACCGGGGTCGCGGCGCCGATCGTGCAGACCGGCATGGGGTGGGTGGCCGGGCCGCGGCTGGTGTCCGCGTCCGCCGAGGCGGGCGCGCTCGGGATCCTCGCCTCGGCGACGATGACTCTCGACCAGCTGCGGCAGGCGGTGCGCGAGGTCAAGTCCCGTACGGACGCGCCGTTCGGGGTCAATCTCCGCGCCGACGCGTCCGACGCCCGCGAACGGGTCCGGATCATCGTCGAGGAGGGGGTACGGGTCGCCTCCTTCGCCCTCGCGCCCTCCCGGGAGCTGATCGCCGAGCTGAAGGACGCGGGCGTGATCGTGATCCCCTCCGTCGGCGCCCGGCGGCACGCCGAGAAGGTCGCGGCCTGGGGCGCGGACGCGGTGATCGTGCAGGGCGGCGAGGGCGGCGGGCACACCGGCGAGGTGGCGACGACCGTGCTGCTCCCGCAGGTCGTGGACGCGGTCGACATCCCGGTGATCGCGGCGGGCGGCTTCCACGACGGCCGGGGCCTGGTGGCGGCGCTCGCCTTCGGCGCGGCGGGCGTCGCGATGGGCACGCGGTTCCTGCTGACCTCGGACTCGACGGTGCCGGACGCGGTCAAGGCGCGATACCTGGCGGCGACCGTGAAGGACGTCGTCGTGACGACGGCGGTCGACGGGCTGCCGCACCGGATGCTCCGTACGGAGCTGGTCGACTCGCTCGAGCGGGCGGGCCGTACGAGGGCGCTGGCACAGGCGGTCCGCCGGGCGGCGGGCTTCCGGAGGATCTCCGGCCTGAGCTGGTCTCAGATGATCCGCGACGGCCTGGCCATGAAGCACGGCAGGGAGCTCGCCTGGAGCCAGGTCCTGCTCGCCGCGAACACCCCGATGCTGCTGAAGGCGTCGATGGTCCAGGGACGGACGGACCTGGGGGTGATGGCGGCGGGCCAGGTGGCGGGGGTGATCGACGACCTGCCGAGCTGTGCGGAGCTGGTGGAACGGGTGATGACGGAGGCGAAGGAGGTCCTCGGGTCGCTGGGGGCGACGCGCCCGTACGGCCTTCGGCCGTGTCCTCAAACGCCGGACGGGCTGAGTTTCCCGGGCACATCCAGCCCCGCCGGCGCTTGAGGCGCGGGGTCCGGGGCGGAGCCCCGCGGGCAGCCCGCACAGAGCACGTCACCCTCGCCCCAGGGGGCGACGCCCCCGTACAGCCTTCGGCCGTGTCCTCAAACGCCGGACGGGCTGAGTTTCCCGGGCGCATCCAGCCCCGCCGGCGATTGAGGCGCGGGGCGGAGCCCCGCGGCAGCCCGCACAGGGCACGTCACCGTTGCCCCAGGGGGCTACGCCCCCATACGCCCTACGGGCGTGTCCTCAAACGCCGGACGGGCTGAAACTCAGCCCCGCCGGCGTTTGAGGCGCGGGGTCCGGGGCAGCGCCCCGCGGGCAACCCGCACAGGGCACGACACCCCCGCTTCGCTGCTAGGCCGCAGTGCTGCGACGACCGCCCTGCGCCCCGCGCCCCGACCGGCGCGGCTGGCCGGATCGGCTCGGCTGGCCGCCCTGGGTGCCCTGCGCGCCGCCCTGGCTCGCCTGGCCGCCGCGGCGGCCGCGGCCGCCTCGGCTGCGGGCCGGACGCTGCTGCGGCACCACCGGCTGCGGCGTCTCGATGACGACCGCGACGCCCGAGGGCTCGCGCGCGCCGGTCAGGCGGGTGAGCTCCTCGTCGCTGGACTTGACCCTGGCCGTCTGCGGGCTGATGCCCGCGTCCGCCATCAGACGGGTCATCTCGCGCCGCTGCTCGGGCAGCACCAGGGTGACGACGCTGCCGGACTCGCCCGCGCGAGCGGTGCGGCCGCCGCGGTGGAGGTAGTCCTTGTGGTCGACGGGCGGGTCGACGTTGACGACGAGGTCGAGGTCGTCGACGTGGATGCCGCGCGCCGCCACATTGGTCGCCACGAGCGCGGTGACCTGGCCGTTCTTGAACTGGTCGAGGGTGCGGTTGCGCTGCGGCTGCGAGCGGCCGCCGTGCAGCGCCGCCGCCCGTACGCCGCTGGCCAGCAGCCGCTTGGCGAAGCGGTCGGCGGAGCGCTTGGTGTCCACGAAGAGGATCACCCGGCCGTCGCGGGCCGCGATGCGCGTGGCCACGGCCTTCTTGTCGGTCTCGTCCGCGACGTGCAGGACGTGGTGCTCCATCGTGGTCACCGCGCCCGCGGACGGGTCGACCGAGTGCACGACGGGGTCCGTCAGGAACATCCGTACGAGCCGGTCGATGTTCTTGTCCAGGGTCGCCGAGAAGAGCATCCGCTGCCCGTCCGGCTCGACCTGCTTGAGCAGTGCCGTGACCTGCGGCATGAAGCCCATGTCGGCCATCTGGTCGGCCTCGTCGAGGACCGTCGCGGAGACCTGGTCCAGGGAGCAGTCGCCCCGCTCTATGAGGTCCTTGAGCCGCCCGGGGGTGGCCACCACGACCTCGGCGCCGCGCCGGAGCGTGCCCGCCTGCTTGTTGATCGACAGGCCGCCGACGACGGTGGCTATCCGCAGCTGGAGGGAGGTGGCGTACGGGGAGAGCGCGTCGGTCACCTGCTGCGCCAGCTCGCGCGTCGGCACGAGGACGAGCGCGAGGGGCGACCTCGGCTCGGCGCGGCGGCCCGCGGTGCGGGCGAGCAGCGCGAGGCCGAAGGCGAGGGTCTTGCCGGAGCCGGTGCGTCCGCGGCCGAGGATGTCGCGGCCCGCGAGGGAGTTCGGCAGGGTGGCGGCCTGGATCGGGAAGGGCTCGGTCACACCCTGCGCCGCGAGGGTCTTCAGCAGGGCGGCCGGCATGTCCAGCTCTTCGAACGCCTGGACGGCGGGCAGCGCGGGGGTGACGGATTCGGGCAGCGTGAATTCCTGCGGGGGCGTCGCCGCGCGGGCGGTCCCCTTTCCAGCTGCCTTTCCAGCGCCCCTTCCGGCGCTCTTGGCGCGAGAGCCAGCGCGAGAGTCAGCCGGGCGCTGTCGGGTCGGACGGGCCGGACCGTCCTGACGGGCAGGACGTGCCTGGCGGGCCGGACGTTCGGAGCGAGTCATGCGGTGTTTGCCCTTCCTGGGCCTGTGGACAGCACAAGCCGGGGTCCGCACCGTGACGGTGCGGACCCCGGCTGCGAGGAACGCGTCCCAGCTATCAGGCGGGGAGGATGTTCTCCGCCTGCGGGCCCTTCTGGCCCTGCGTGACGTCGAACGTCACCTTCTGGCCCTCCTGGAGCTCACGGAAGCCCGAGGTGGCGATGTTGGAGTAGTGGGCGAAGACGTCGGCGCCGCCGCCGTCCTGCTCAATGAAGCCGAAGCCCTTTTCCGAGTTGAACCACTTCACGGTTCCAGTAGCCATGTCATTCTCCTAAAACAGGGGCAAGCCGGAAATTCACACCTCGTGAATCTCCCGTCGCTGCATTGAGCCCCATCCGGAGAAATCCGGAAACGAAATATGCGCCCGACGAAGCATTCCGTCAGGCGCACACAAGTTCATGGGTACCAAAACTGCAACGCCGCAACCGTAGCACGCCCGCGCACGAAAGGCCCGTGTCCACGACCGGTCGCAGACGATCAGAGCCGCTCGACGATCGTCACATTGGCCTGTCCGCCGCCCTCGCACATGGTCTGCAGGCCGTAGCGGCCGCCCGTGCGCTCCAGCTCGTGCAGGAGCGTGGTCATCAGCCGGACGCCCGTCGCGCCCAGCGGATGGCCCAGCGCGATCGCGCCGCCGTTGACGTTGACCTTGTCCGGGTCGGCGCCCGTCTCCTTCAGCCAGGCGAGCACCACCGGGGCGAACGCCTCGTTGATCTCGACCAGGTCGACGTCGTCGATCGTCATGCCCGTCTTCTTCAGCGCGTGGGCGGTCGCCGGGATCGGGGCGGACAGCATCCGGATCGGGTCCTCGCCCCGCACCGAGAGGTGGTGGATCCGGGCCCTGGGCGTCAGCCCGTGCTCCGCCACGGCCCGCTCGCTCGCGATCAGCATGGCCGCCGCGCCGTCGGAGACCTGGGAGGAGCAGGCCGCCGTGATCGTGCCGCCTGGCAGGACCGGCTCGAGCGCGGCCATCTTCTCCAGGGTCGTGTCGCGGCGCGGGCCCTCGTCCGCGCTCACCTCGCCCAAGGGCACGGTCTCCCGCTCGAAGCGGCCCTCGTCGAGGGCGCGGACGGCCCGCTGGTGGGAGAGCAGTGCGAACTCCTCCATGGCGCGCCGGGTGATCCCCCACTTCTCGGCGATCAGCTGCGCTCCGTGGAACTGGTTGACGGGCTGGTCGCCGTAGCGGGCCCGCCAGCCCTCGCTGCCCGCGAACGGCCCCTCGGTCAGCCCCAGCGGCTCGGCGGCCTGCCGGGAGGCGAAGGCGATCGGGATCTGCGACATGCTCTGGACGCCGCCCGCGACGACCAGGTCCTGAGTGCCGGAGAGCACGCCTTGGGCCGCGAAGTGGACGGCCTGCTGCGAGGAGCCGCACTGCCGGTCGACGGTCACGCCCGGGACCTCCTCGGGGAGCCCGGCCGCCAGCCACGCGGTGCGCGCGATGTCGCCGGCCTGCGGGCCCACCGCGTCCAGACAGCCGAAGACGACGTCCTCGACCGCGGCGGGGTCCGCTCCCGAGCGCTCGACCAGGGCCCGCAGGACGTGCGCCCCCAGGTCCGCCGGGTGGACGCGGGCGAGGCCTCCCCTGCGCCTGCCCACCGGGGTGCGGACCGCTTCGACTATGTAGGCCTCGCTCATGACGGCTCCTCAATCGGCTATGTGCGTACGGCGATTCCGTCCAGCACCATCGACAGGTACTGCCGGGCGATCTCCTCGGGGCTGTGCTGTCCGCCGGGGCGGTACCAGGAGGCGGCGACCCACACCGTGTCGCGCACGAAGCGGTAGGTGAGCCGCACGTCGAGGTCCGCGCGGAAGACCCGGTCGGCGACCCCGCGCTCCAGCGTCCCGAGCCAGGCCTTCTCGAACTTCTCCTGCGACGCGGACAGATAGCGGAAGCGGGGCTGCGCGGCCAGGTGCCGGGACTCCTTCTGGTAGATCGCGACGGCGGCGCGGTGCCGGTCGATCTCCCGGAACGACTCGACGACCAGGGCCTCGATGGTCTCGCGGGGCCCGAGTCCGGCGGCGAGCACCGCGTCGTACCCCTGCCACAGCTCGTCGAGGAAGCTGGAGAGGATCTCGTCGAGCATCGACTCCTTGGAGTCGAAGTGGTAGTAGAGGCTGCCGGCGAGCATGCCCGCCTGGTCCGCGATCTCGCGGACGGTGGTGGCGTTGTAGCCCTGGGCGGCGAACACCTCGGCGGCGGTGCCGAGGAGTTCGCGGCGGCGCTCGGCCGCGGCGGTCACCTGGGGCTTCTTCTTGGTAGGCACGCGTCCATTGTGGTCCTACGCGCGCTGGCTGCTGACGGCGACGACCTCGCCGGTCAGATAGGAGGAGTAGCCGCTGGCGAGGAAGACGATGACGTTGGCGACCTCCCACGGCTCGGCGTACCGCCCGAAGGCCTCGCGGGCGGTGAGCTCGTCGAGGAGCTCGGCGGAGGCGACCTTGGCCAGATGCGGGTGCATGGCGAGGCTGGGGGCGACGGCGTTGACGCGCACGCCGTACTCCACGGCCTCCATCGCCGCGCAGCGGGTGAGCGCCATGACGCCGGCCTTGGCGGCGGCGTAGTGGGCCTGGCCGGCCTGGGCGCGCCAGCCGACGACCGAGGAGTTGTTGACGATCACTCCGCCGCGGCCGGTCTCCTTGAAGGAGCGCAGGGCGGCGCGGGTGCAGCGGAAGGCGCCGTTGAGGGTGACGTCGAGGACCCTGTCCCACTGCTGGTCGGTCATGTCGACGAGGGCGGCCGTGCCGCCGAGGCCGGCGTTGTTGACGACGACGTCGAGGCCGCCGTGGTCGCGGACCGCCCGGTCGAAGAGCGCCTGGACCTGGGGCTCGTCGGTGACGTCGCAGGGCAGCGACGACACGGCGTCCGCGCCGAACTCGGCCGCGAGGGCCTCCTCGGCCTCCTTCAGCCGGCGCGCGTGGGCGTCGGAGAGGAGGACGCGCGCGCCCTCCTCCAGGAGCCTGCGGGCCGTGGCGCCCCCGATGCCCGCGCCCGCCGCGGCGGTGACGACGGCGGTCCGGCCCGTCAGCAGGCCGTGCCCGGGGACGTACTGCGCCTTGTTGTCCGTCACGGCGGCACGTTAACCTACCAAACACTTGTTAGGGAAGGATGCGCGCATGGATCTGGACCCCTCCGCCGCCGACGAGGCCCTGCGCGCCGAGGCGCGCGCCTGGCTCGCCGAGCACGTCCCCGCCGTCCCGCTGCCCTCCCTGGAGACCGAGGAGGGCTTCGCGGCGCACCGGGCCTGGGAGGCCCGGCTGCACGCGGACCGCTGGTCGGCCGTCTCCTGGCCCCGGCGGTACGGCGGCCGGGGCGCCGACGTCTTCGGCTGGCTGGCCTTCGAGGAGGAGTACTACGCGGCCGGCGCGCCGGGACGGGTCTCGCAGAACGGCGTCAACCTCCTCGCCCCGACGCTCTTCGACCACGGCACCGAGGAGCAGCGCGCCCGGGTGCTGCCCTCGATGGCGAGCGGCGAGGTCGTCTGGGCGCAGGCGTGGTCGGAGCCGGAGGCTGGCTCGGACCTCGCCGCGCTCGCCTCGCGGGCGGTGCGCACGGACGGCGGCTGGCTGCTGAGCGGGCAGAAGGCCTGGTCCTCGCGGGCCGCGTTCGCGGACCGGGCGTTCGGCGTCTTCCGCAGCGACCCGGGGGCGGCGAAGCCGCATCAGGGGCTGACGTATCTGATGTTCGACCTGTCGGCGCCCGGGGTCCTCGTCCGGCCCGTCGGGCGGCTCGACGGCAAGCCCGCGTTCGCGGAGCTCTTCCTGGACGAGGTCTTCGTCCCGGACGAGGACGTGATCGGCGAGCCGGGGCAGGGGTGGCGGATCGCGATGTCCACGACGGGCGACGAGCGAGGTCTCACCCTGCGCTCCCCCGGCCGCTTCCTGGCCGCCGCGGACCGTCTCGTACGGCAGTGGCGCGCGTCGGGCGACCCGGCGGACACGGCGCTGCGCGACCGGGTCGCGGACGCGGTGATCGGCGCGCGCGCCTACCAGCTCTTCACCGCCGCGGGCGCCTCGCGCTTCGCGGCCGGCCAGAGCATCGGGGCCGAGTCGAGCCTGAACAAGGTCTTCTGGTCGCAGTACGACATCGCCCTGCACGAGACGGCGCTCGAACTGCTGGGCGACGAGGGGGAGCTGGCGGACGGCGAGTGGGCCGAGGGGTACGTCTTCTCGCTCGCGGGGCCGATCTACGCCGGCACGAACGAGATCCAGCGCGACATCATCGCCGAGCGGCTGCTCGGCCTGCCGAAGGGCCGCCGCTGATGCGCTTTGTGCCGACCGACGAGCAGCAGGACTTCGCGCGCTCGCTGGACGCGATGCTGACGGCGGCGGGCGCCCCCGCGGCCGCGCGGGCGTGGGCGGGCGGGGACCACGCCCCGGGGCTGGCGCTCTGGTCCCGGCTGGCCGGGGCCGGGGTGTTCGCGCTGGCGGCGCCGGAGGCGTACGAGGGGGTGGGGCCGCTGCCGGTGGAACTGGCCGTCGCCTTCGTGGAGCTGGGCCGCCACGCGGCGCCGGGCCCGCTGGCGGAGACGGTCGCGGCGGCGGCGCTGCTGACCCGGCTGGCCGAGTCGGGGGACGCGGCGGCCGCCAAGCGCCTGCTGCCGGGGCTGGCGACGGGCGAGGCGACGGCGACGCTGGCGACGGCGGACGGGGGCCGGTACGCGCTGGACCCGGACGCCGTGACGACGGTGCTCGCGGTGTCCCCCGGCGCCGTCCTGCGCATCGCGCCCGGCCATGGGCCGCTGCACGCCTCCCTCGACCCCGCCCGTCGGCTCGCCGTCCCCGCCGCCGGGGGCGAGGTCCTCGCCGAGGGGCCCCAGGTGGCCGCGGCCGCGGCGTACGCCGCCGACGTCGCCGCCCTCGTCACCGCCGCGCAGTGCCTCGGCGTCGGGCTGGCGCTGCTCGACCAGACCGTGGCGTACGTCCGCCGGCGCACCCAGTTCGGCGTCGCCGTCGGGTCGTTCCAGGCGGTCAAGCACCGGCTGGCGGACGTGCTGGTCGGGCTCGAGTTCGCCCGGCCGCTGCTCTACGGCGCCGCGGTGACCATGGCCCCCGCCGACGTCGCCGCCGCCAAGGCGACCGCGGGCGAGGCCGCGTACGCCGCCGCGCGCGCCGCGCTCCAGCTGCACGGCGCGGTCGGCTACACCGAGGAGCTCGACCTCTCGCTGTGGCTGCGCAAGGCGCGGCCGCTGCGGGACGCCTGGGGCACGCCCGCCCGCTGCCGGGCGCGGGTGCTCGAGGGGTGAGCCGCCGTCTGCCCGGCGCCCTCGTGCCCGGCCGTTGGGGCGCTCCAGCCAGGCCGCCGGCTGTGCGGCGAGCAGCGCGCGCCCCGCCCGTCCTGAAGGCGGGAGGACTTCGTCGACGGCCACTGACACCACCCCCGGCTCTATCAGGAGACGCTGCCCGCGCCCGACACGATCGCCGTGCCGGTGGTGGAGGCGGCAGCGCGGTGTGGTCCTGCGGGCCGCCTCCCGGTCCAGCACGACGGCGCGGGGGTGAGCGGTCAGCGCCGCCGGACCGTGCGCACCTGTTCGCCCGGCCGCCAGGACCGCACGACCAGTTCGTCGCCCTCGACCGACGTCCGCACCACCTCGCCGACCTCGACCCGGAAGAGGTGGAACGGCTCCGGCGGCTCGGCCTCGGCCGTGTACCGGGCGATCTCCCGCGGATCGGTCACCTCCACCGCGCGTCCGGCGATCCGCGCGTCGCCGCCGTCCATGGAGTCGTCGGCCCCCGGGTTCGCGTGCAGCGCGAAGCGCGGATCGCGCTGGAGGTCCCGCGCCTTGCGGGAGCCGTCCATCATGCCGAGCCACAGCTCGCCGCGCCGGAAGTCCGCTTCGAGGCCGGTCACCCGGGGGGAGCCGTCCTTGCGGAGCGTGGCCAGCACATGGTGCTTGTACCGCTGGAAGCGCTGCTGCACGGCCTCCGCGAAATCGGGCGCCGCGGCCTGGAAGTCCGCCCATGAATTCGATGTCATGCCGCCCATGAAAGCGCAGAAACCAGACATCTTCCGTCGGGATTGATCCGCGAGCGGCGTTCGGACACCGTCCCGACGCCTCACCGCCTCCACAGCGTGACGATCGCCGCGTGCCCCTCGGTGTGGAGCGACCCCGGCGACGCGTCGAGCACCGCCGCGTCGTACCGCCCGAGCGTCACGTCCGCCTCCCGCAGGACCGCCGGCCCGTCCAGCGCGACGACCACCGCCGTCGCGCCGGGCGGGACCGCGAGGTGCAGCCCGCCGCGGACCACCGCGGTCTGACAGGCCGTACTCCCCCTGCGGTACATGACGTTGAAGTTGACGACGGGACCGGCCAGCAGCCGGCCCTCGGTCTCCTGGTCGCCGGGGAACGCGTACGGCCGGAACCGCTCGTCGGCGAGCGTGCGCCGCCCGCCCACGGCGAGGTCCATGCCGGCGCCGTCGGCGACGGTCAGGATCCGCTCCACCCCGGGGAACGCGGAGAACGGCCCGTCCTCGCCGACGTCCGCGAGGCTGACGCGCCAGTCGAAGGCGTCCGTCGACGCGCCCTCGGGCGAGGCGACGATCTCCCGGGTGACCCCGCCCCCGTTCTTCCACGGCACGGCGGCCCGGTCCGCGGCCCGCAGCACCCGAGGCGTCATCGCACGATGCCCTGGGCGCGGGCGGCGGCCAGCCACTGCGGGAACTCCGAGACCAGCCGGTCGTACAGCTCCGCGTCCGCGACGGTGCGCGGGTCGAGGCCGGCGTGGAAGAACCCGGCGTTGTCGACGGGCCGTTTGCCGGGCACGGCCAGCTCGTCGAGCTTGTGCAGGAAGTCGAACTGCGAGCTGCGCTTGTTGCCGAAGCCGATGAACTGCCAGAACAGCGGCAGCTTGGCCGCCTTGCACAGATAGCGCTCGGCCGCGAGCTTGTTGATCGGGCCGCCGTCGGTCTGGAAGACGACGAGCGCGGGCGCGCTGGAGCCGCTGTCGAGGTAGTGGTCGATGACCGCGTCCATGGCCAGGTGGTAGCTGGTCTTGCCCATGTGCCCGAGCCCGGCCGCTATCTCCTCGACCCGGCCGTGGTGGTTGTCCAGCGCGATGTCGGTGACGGCGTCGACGTCGGTGGAGAAGAAGACGACGGGCACCCGGCCGTCGTCGTCGAAGTGCGCGGACAGTCCGAGCACGCGGTCGGCCAGCGCCTGCACGCTGCCGTCCTTGTAGTACTCCTTCATGGACCCGGAGTAGTCCAGCACCAGGTAGACGGCGGCCCGCTCCCCGCTCAGCCGGTGCTTCTCCAAGGAGACGCCGGCGCTCTTGTAGAGGCTGACGAGCGCGGGCGCGGTCTCCTCGATCTTACGGAGGCTGATGGCGGCCACACGGGGCTCCGTTCCGTCGACGTCGGGAGCACCGAGATTACGTCAACGCCCCGTCCCGGCCACCGGGATGCTCCGGGTCCTGGGCGGCCGCGAAGGACAGAGCGCAGAACCGAACGCGGACGCAACACGGCGCCTGCCAGATGTCCGGTCGGGGACAAGGCAGGCGCCGCGTTCAGTTCCGCACGCCGTTGTACGGGACGTTTTCGGGGGTCAGACCGTCGGTCTGACCGTCATGCCGTCACACCGTGAGCGCACGGTCCGTCGGCCGGATCGGCGCGGGCAGCTCGCTCGCGCCGGTCAGATAGCGGTCCACGCCCTGCGCCGCGGAGCGGCCCTCGGCGATCGCCCAGACGATCAGCGACTGGCCGCGGCCCGCGTCGCCCGCGACGAACACGCCGTCGACGTTGGTCGCGAAGGACGCGTCCCGCGCCACGTTGCCGCGCGCGTCCAGCTCCAGGCCGAACTGCTGGACCAGGCCGTTCTCCTGGTCCGTGCCCGTGAAGCCCATGGCCAGGGTGACCAGCTGCGCGGGGATCCTGCGCTCGGTGCCCGCCTTCTGCTCCAGCTTGCCGTCCTTGAACTCCACCTCGACGAGGTGCAGCGCCTGGACGTTGCCGTCCTCGTCGCCCTCGAAGTGGGTGGTGGAGACGGAGTAGACCCGCTCGCCGCCCTCCTCGTGGGCCGAGGTGACCTTGTAGAGCATCGGGAAGGTCGGCCACGGCTGGCTGGTGTTCCGCTCCTCGCCCGGCTGCGGCATGATCTCCAGCTGCGTGACCGAGGCCGCGCCCTGGCGGTGGGCGGTGCCCACGCAGTCCGCGCCGGTGTCGCCGCCGCCGATGACGACGACGTGCTTGCCCTCGGCGGTGATCGGCGGGGCCACGAAGTCGCCCTCGACGACCTTGTTGGCGAGCGGCAGGTACTCCATCGCGTAGTGGACGCCGTTCAGCTCGCGGCCCGGGACCGACAGGTCGCGCGAGACCGTGGCGCCCGCCGCGATGACGACCGCGTCGTACCGCCGGCGCAGCTTCGCCGCGTCGATGTCGCGGCCGATCTCGACCTCCGTGCGGAACTTGGTGCCCTCCGCGCGCATCTGCTCGATACGGCGGTTGATGTGCACCTTCTCCATCTTGAACTCGGGGATGCCGTACCGGAGAAGCCCTCCGATGCGGTCCGCGCGCTCGTAGACGGCGACCGTGTGACCCGCCCGGGTCAGCTGCTGGGCGGCGGCCAGGCCCGCCGGGCCCGAGCCGATGACCGCGACCGTCTTGCCGGACAGCCGCTCAGGCGGCTGCGGGGTGACGTCGCCGCTGTCCCAGGCCTTGTCGATGATGGAGACTTCGACGTTCTTGATGGTGACGGCCGGCTGGTTGATGCCGAGCACGCACGCCGCCTCGCAGGGCGCCGGGCACAGCCGCCCGGTGAACTCCGGGAAGTTGTTCGTCGCGTGCAGCCGCTCGGACGCGGCCGACCAGTCCTCGCGGTAGGCGTAGTCGTTCCACTCGGGGATCAGGTTCCCCAGCGGACAGCCGTTGTGGCAGAACGGGATGCCGCAGTCCATGCAGCGTCCGGCCTGCTTGCTGATGATCGGCAGCAGGGACCCGGGAACGTAGACCTCGTTCCAGTCCTTGACGCGCTCGGCCACGGGGCGGGTCTCGGCGACCTCGCGCCCGGTGGTCAGGAAGCCCTTGGGGTCAGCCATTGGTCGCCGCCTCCATCATCTTCTCGGTGGTCTCCTGCTCGGAGAGACCGGCGAGCTCAGCGGCGTCCTTGGCGGCGAGCACTGCCTTGTACGTGGTCGGGATGATCTTGCTGAACCGCTTCGCGGCGGCCGGCCAGTCGGCCAGCAGCTTCGCCGCGACCGTCGAGCCCGTCTCCTCCTGGTGGCGGCGCACGGCGTCGTGCAGCCACTGCTCGTCGGCGTCCGACAGGGCCTCGACGGCCTCCAGGTTGCCGGAGTTGACGTTGTTCCGGTCGAGGTCGAGAACGTACGCGATGCCGCCGGACATGCCGGCCGCGAAGTTGCGGCCCGTCTCGCCGAGCACGACCGCGTTGCCGCCGGTCATGTACTCGCAGCCGTGGTCGCCCACGCCCTCCGAGACCACCGTGGCGCCGGAGTTGCGGACGCAGAACCGCTCGCCCACCCGGCCGCGCAGGAAGATCTCGCCGCCGGTCGCGCCGTACGCGATGGTGTTGCCCGCGATCGTCGAGTACTCGGCGAGGTGGTCGGCGCCCCGGTCCGGGCGGACGACGACCCGGCCGCCGGAGAGGCCCTTGCCGACGTAGTCGTTGGCGTCGCCCTCCAGCCGCAGCGTCACGCCGCGCGGCACGAACGCTCCGAAGGACTGGCCCGCCGACCCCGTGAAGGTGATGTCGATGGTGTCCTCGGGCAGGCCCGCCCCGCCGAACTTCTTGGTCACATGGTGGCCGAGCATGGTGCCGACCGTGCGGTTGATGTTGCGGATCGCGACCTGGGCGCGGACCGGCTGCGCGTCGGTTGCGCTGTCGGCGCCCAGCGCCTCGGCGGCGAGATGGATCAGCTCGTTGTCGAGGGCCTTCTCCAGGCCGTGGTCCTGCTCGATGAGCGCGTGGCGCACCGCGCCGTCCGGCAGCTCGGGGACGTAGAACAGCGGCTCGAGGTCGAGGCCCTGCGCCTTCCAGTGGCTGACGGCCCGCTCGGTGTCGAGCAGCTCGGCGTGGCCGACCGCCTCCTCGACGGTGCGGAAGCCCAGCTCGGCGAGGAGCTCGCGGACCTCTTCGGCGATGAACTCGAAGAAGTTGACGACGAACTCGGCCTTGCCGGAGAACCGGTCGCGCAGCACCGGGTTCTGCGTGGCGATGCCGACCGGGCAGGTGTCCAGGTGGCAGACCCGCATCATGACGCAGCCGGAGACGACGAGCGGCGCGGTCGCGAAGCCGAACTCCTCGGCGCCCAGCAGCGCGGCGATGACGACGTCGCGGCCGGTCTTCAGCTGGCCGTCGGTCTGGACGACGATACGGTCGCGCAGGCCGTTGAGCAGCAGGGTCTGCTGGGTCTCGGCGAGGCCGAGCTCCCAGGGTCCGCCCGCGTGCTTGAGCGAGGTCAGCGGCGAGGCGCCGGTGCCTCCGTCGTGCCCGGAGATGAGGACGACGTCCGCGTGCGCCTTGGAGACGCCGGCGGCGACCGTGCCGACGCCGACCTCGGAGACCAGCTTCACATGGATGCGGGCGGCCGGGTTGGCGTTCTTGAGGTCGTGGATCAGCTGAGCCAGGTCCTCGATGGAGTAGATGTCGTGGTGCGGCGGCGGCGAGATCAGGCCGACGCCGGGCGTCGAGTGACGCGTCTTGGCGACCCACGGGTAGACCTTGTGGCCGGGCAGCTGGCCGCCCTCGCCGGGCTTGGCGCCCTGCGCCATCTTGATCTGGATGTCGTCCGCGTTGACCAGGTACTCGGAGGTCACGCCGAAGCGGCCGGAGGCGACCTGCTTGATCGACGAGCGCCGGGCCGGGTCGTACAGGCGCTCCGGGTCCTCGCCGCCCTCGCCGGTGTTGGACTTGCCGCCCAGCTGGTTCATGGCGATGGCGAGGGTCTCGTGCGCCTCGCGGGAGATGGAGCCGTACGACATCGCGCCGGTGGAGAAGCGCTTGACGATCTCGCTGACCGGCTCGACCTCGTCGAGCGGAATGGAGGGGCGGTCGGCTTTGAAGCCGAACAGGCCGCGGAGCGTCATCAGCCGCTCGGACTGCTCGTTCACCCGGTCCGTGTACTTCTTGAAGATGTCGTAGCTGCGCGAGCGCGTGGCGTGCTGCAGCCGGAAGACCGTCTCCGGGTCGAAGAGGTGCGGCTCGCCCTCGCGGCGCCACTGGTACTCGCCGCCGATCTCCAGCGCGCGGTGCGCGGAGGCGATGCCGGAGGCGGGGTAGGCCTTGGCGTGCCGGGCGGCGACCTCCTTGGCGACGACGTCCAGGCCCGCGCCGCCGATCTTGGTGGCGGTGCCGTTGAAGTACTTCTCGACGAAGGCGTCGTCGAGGCCGACGGCCTCGAAGACCTGCGCGCCGCGGTAGGAGGCGACGGTCGAGATGCCCATCTTGGACATGACCTTCAGGACGCCCTTGCCGAGGGCGTAGATCAGGTTGCGGATGGCCTGCTCGGGCTCCAGGCCCTCGATGAACGTGCCGGCGCGCAGCAGGTCCTCGACCGACTCCATCGCCAGGTACGGGTTGACGGCCGCCGCTCCGTAGCCGATGAGCAGCGCGACGTGGTGCACCTCGCGGACGTCGCCCGCCTCGACCAGCAGGCCCACCTGGGTGCGCTGCTTGGTGCGGATGAGGTGGTGGTGGACGGCGGAGGTGAGCAGCAGCGACGGGATCGGCGCGTGCTCGGCGTCCGAGTGCCGGTCGGACAGGACGATCAGACGGGCGCCGTCCTCGATGGCGGCGTCGACCTCGGTGCAGATCGCCTCGATCCGGGCGGCCAGCGCGTCGCCGCCGCCGGAGACCCGGTAGAGGCCGGAGAGCGTCGCGGCGGTCATGCCGGGCATGTCGCCGTCGGCGTTGATGTGTATGAGCTTGGCGAGCTCGTCGTTGTCGATCACCGGGAAGGGCAGGGTGACGCTGCGACAGGAGGCCGCGGTCGGCTCCAGCAGGTTGCCCTGCGGGCCCAGCGACGAGTACAGCGAGGTGACGAGCTCCTCGCGGATGGCGTCCAGCGGCGGGTTGGTGACCTGCGCGAAGAGCTGGGTGAAGTAGTCGAAGAGCAGCCGGGGGCGCTCGGACAGGGCCGCGATCGGGGAGTCCGTGCCCATGGAGCCCAGCGGCTCGCCGGCGGTCCTGGCCATGGGGGCGAGGATGACGCGCAGCTCCTCCTCGGTGTACCCGAAGGTCTGCTGGCGGCGGGTGACCGAGGCGTGGGTGTGGACGATGTGCTCGCGCTCGGGGAGGTCCTCGAGCTCGATCTCGCCGGTCTCCAGCCACTCCTCGTACGGGTGCTGGGCGGCGAGCGCGGACTTGATCTCGTCGTCCTCGATGATGCGGTGCTCGGCGGTGTCGACGAGGAACATCCTGCCGGGCTGGAGGCGGCCCTTGCGGACGACCTTGGCCGGGTCGATGTCGAGCACGCCGACCTCGGAGGAGAGCACGACGAGACCGTCGTCGGTGACCCAGTAGCGGCCGGGGCGCAGACCGTTGCGGTCGAGGACCGCGCCGACCTGGACGCCGTCGGTGAAGGTGACGCAGGCCGGGCCGTCCCAGGGCTCCATCATCGTGGAGTGGTACTTGTAGAACGCGCGCCGGGCCGGGTCCATGGAGTCGTGGTTCTCCCACGCCTCGGGGACCATCATCAGGACGCTGTGCGGGAGGGAGCGGCCGCCGAGGTGGAGCAGCTCCAGGACCTCGTCGAAGGAGGCGGAGTCGGAGGCGTCGGGGGTGCAGACCGGGAAGATCCGCTCCAGCTTCTCGGCGCCGAAGAGGTCCGAGGCGAGCTGGGACTCGCGGGCGCGCATCCAGTTGCGGTTGCCCTTGACCGTGTTGATCTCGCCGTTGTGCGCGACGAAGCGGTACGGGTGGGCCAGCGGCCAGCTCGGGAAGGTGTTCGTCGAGAACCGCGAGTGGACGAGCGCGACGGTGGTGGCGCAGCGCCGGTCGGACAGGTCCGGGAAGAAGGGCTCCAGCTGGCCGGTGGTCAGCATGCCCTTGTAGACGATCGTGCGGGCGGAGAGCGAGGGGAAGTAGACCCCGGCCTCGCGCTCGGCGCGCTTGCGCAGGACGAACGCCTTGCGGTCCAGCGCGATGCCCGTGCTCTCGCCGTCGGCCACGAAGAGCTGGCGGAAGGCGGGCATGGTGGCGCGGGCGCCGTTGCCGAGCAGGTCGGGGGCGACGGGGACCTCGCGCCAGCCGAGGACGTTCAAGCCCTCCTCGACGGCGATCGTCTCGATCTGTGAGACGGCGGCGGCGGTGTCGTCAGCCTCGTCGGCCGGCAGGAAGGCGATGCCCACGGCGTACGCGCCGGCCTCGGGCAGCTCGAAGCCGCTGACCTCGCGGAGGAAGGCGTCCGGGACCTGGAGCAGGATGCCCGCGCCGTCGCCGGAGTCGGGCTCGGAGCCGGTGGCGCCGCGGTGCTCGAGGTTGCGCAGTACGGTCAGCGCCTGCTCCACCAGCTCATGGCTGGCAACACCGGTGAGGGTGGCCACGAACCCGACGCCACAGGCGTCGTGCTCGTTACGGGGGTCGTACATCCCCTGGGGGGCGGGGCGACCGTCCATGGGCGACCAGGCGTCGGAACGCATCGGCACTCCCGTCGTCGTCGAGGCATATTCACTGCCGAGGGACGACGTTGGCCCTCTGCGAAATTTCGTGCAGGTTACATGATGGAATGCTTCTCGAAAAGTGGATAGCTCGTTCCAACATGCGGACACCGCCCGAGGCGGTGGAGGGGGACACGGCCGGACAGATCGTTGTCCGGCGGTCCATTCGCGGAGCAGGCGTCATTGCCCGCAGCGCTTTCGGCTCATGCCCGGTGGTCAGGGTTCCGAAACCGCCGAGAAACGGCTACTTATGTGGCGCCGCGCATAGTGTCTCACCGAAAAGCGGAATGAGAACGGGGACGTACGTCACAGATCCCGCGCGCGAGCCAGGCGAGGGGGCGACGGGGTGGCCCACCAGGGGGTTCGCATACGCGGGGGCGGGGGCGGGGGCGGGGGATTTTCTGCCCGGGCGGCTGGGCGGCCGGGGGTCCTGTCCGGCGGACGCCAGGGGCCCGGGCGGCCGGACGCCGGGGTCTTGTCAGCGCCCAGCCGAGGCCGGGCGGCTGGGCAGCCGAGGATCTTGTCCGGCGGACGCCAGGGCCCAGGCGGCTGGGCGTCGGGGACTTGTCCGCGCCCGCCGAGGCCGGGGCGGCCGGGCAGCGGGGTCTCGTCGGCCGGACGCCGGGGCCGGGGGGCTGGACGCCAGGGGCCCGGGCGGCTGAGCGCCGGGCATCCCGCCCGGCGGACGCCGGGGATCCGGGCGCCGGAGCACCGGCCCTCCCCTCCACCGGAGGCCAGGGTCCCGCCCGGCGGACGCCGGGGAGCCGGGCGTCGGACCGTCGGCCCTCCCCTCCACCGGAGGCCAGGGTCCCGTCCAGCGGAGGGCCGGGGATCTGGCTGGCTGGGTGCCGGGGAGCTGTCCGCCGGGCACCGGGGAGCCGGGCGGTTGAGCGGCCGGGGATCGTGTCCGCAGGACGCCAGGGGCAAGGCGGCTGGACGGCAGGGGATCTCGTCGGCTGGACGCCGGGGCCGGGGCGGTGCCCGACGGCGGGGATCCGGCTGGCTGGACGCCAGGGACCGGGGCCGCTGAGCACCGGATCCGTCCGCCGGGGCCTGGGCGGCCGGGCAGCCGGGGTCCTGCCCCTGCCCGAGCCGGGGCGACCGGGCGGCTGGGCAGCCGAGGATCTTGTCCGGCGGACGCCAGGGGCCCGGCGGCTGAGCGCCGGGCGTCCCGGCCGGCCGACGCCGGGGATCCGGGCGTCGGAGCGTCGGCCCTCCCCTCCGCCGGAGGCCCGGGCGGGCCGGGGCCCCGCGCAGCGCGGGCCCGCCGTCGCCGAGACCAGGGGCGCCTCCGGGAGCCCTTGAGCCCCCGCGTCAGACCGCCGCGCCGAAAAGCACCCCGAGCCCGTACGTCACCGCCGCCGCCGCGCCGCCCAGTACCAGTTGGCGTAGGCCGCTGTACCACCAGCTGCGCGCCGTGACCCGGGCCACCAGCGCGCCGCATGCGAACAGCCCGACCAGCGCGAGCAGCACCGCCGGCCACAGCGCGGTCGCTCCGAGCAGATACGGCAGCACGGGCAGCAGCGCGCCCAGCGCGAACGAGGCGAACGACGAGACCGCCGCGACCGTCGGCGACGGCAGGTCGTCCGGGTCGATGCCGAGCTCTTCGCGTGCGTGGATCTCGAGCGCCTGCTCCGGGTCCTTGGAGAGCTGCATCGCCACCTCGCGGGCGAGCGCGGGCTCGACGCCCCTGGCCGTGTAGAGCGCCGCCAGCTCCTCCATCTCGTCGACCGGGTGCTTGCGCAACTCCCTGCGCTCCACGGCCAGTTCGGCCTCGACGAGCTCCCGCTGCGAGGCGACGGAGGTGTATTCGCCCGCCGCCATCGAGAACGCGCCCGCCGCGAGACCCGCCAGCCCGGTGATGACGATGGTCTGCTGCGAGACCGCGCCGCCCGCCACGCCGGTCATCAACGCGAGGTTGGACACGAGCCCGTCCATCGCTCCGAAGACGGCCGGACGCAGCCATCCGCCGTTCACATCGCGGTGGGTGTGGTTGTCGCGGTGCGCCTCGTGCAGCGTCGCTTCGGTCTCGATGATGGACACAGCTCTCCCCTTGTTCTGACAGCGGGCCCGTTGGGCCCGCCCCCTCCAACACCTCGAAAGTACGCACGATGTAAGGGGTCCGCCAGCAAGGCAGGCCGTACTTACCTGGAGTCAGCCGGGTGACAAGCGCGTATCTCAGACTCGTCGCGCGTCCCGCGTGGCACAGATTCAGGAACAGGCTCGGTGCGCGCGAAAGGGGCCAGCCCCATGGGGTTGATTGCATGCGATCCCGCCGATTCCACCGACCCTGCCGATCCGGCCGGCAACGCCGCCTCGTTCGCGGTGCTGCGCGACCGGGCCTGCGGGGCGCTGCTCGGACTGGCGGTGGGCGACGCGCTGGGCGCCCCCGCCGAGAACTTGCGGCCGTCCGAGATCCGCCGCCGCTGGGGCCGTATCGAAGGCTTCGTCAGCGACGACCCGGCGGGCACGGACGACACGGAGTACGCCATCTTCTCCGGCCTCCTGCTGGCCCGGCACGGCTCGGCTCTGACGGTGGCGCATGTGGAGAACGCCTGGCACCACTGGATCGCGGACCTCGACGAAGGGCCGTTCCGGGGCGCGGGGTTCAGCGAGCGGGGCACTCTGGAGAACCTGCGGCGCGGCCTCGCCGCGCCGATCTCGGCGCAGCACCGGCACGCCTGGAGCGACGGACTGGCCATGCGCGCGGCGCCGTTCGGCGTGTTCGCCGCGGGGCGCCCGGCGGAGGCGGCACGGCTGGTGGCGATCGACGGCACGGTCAGCCACGACGGCGAGGGCATCTACGGCGGCCAGGCGGTGGCGGCCGCAGTGGCCGCGGGGATGGCGGGGGCGGGACCTGCGGGCGTCATCGGCGCGGCGCTGTCGGTGGTGCCGATGGACTCGTGGACGGCGCGCTCGCTGCGCCGGGCGGTGGTCGCGGCGCAGCACACATACCCGGACACGCTCTCGAGGGAACGGGCGGTCCGCTCGGCCGTCGTGATCGGCGGCTACCCCTGGACGGACCTGGCGCCGGAGGCGGTGGGCCTGGCGTTCGGCGCGTTCGCGGCGGCCAGAGGGGACTTCCGTACGTCGGTGCTGACGGCGGTCAACATGGGCCGCGACGCGGACACGACGGCGGCGGTGGCGGGTGCGCTGGCTGGCGCGGTCTCGGGAGCGGCGGCGATCCCGACGGAGTGGGCCTCGGCGATCGGCCCGGTACGCGGCAGCTGCCTCCCGTCGATGCACGGCTACCACGTCCTGGACATCGCGGAGCTGCTCACCCCGGACGACGACTCGCAGGAGGCGGCGTCATGAGCCCGTCGCCCTGGACAGCGGACAGCCCCCACGCTGAGAACCCCACGGACTCCACGGACCCCGCGGCTCCCACGGACCCCGCGGACCCCCGCAGGCCGGGACCGATGGACGAGACGCCGGACGAGGCGGCGGACGGGACGTCAGACGGGACGACGGGTGGCGAGACGCCCGACGAAGCCGCGGCCGAGAACGTCCAGACGCCGTCGGAGCCGGCCACCGGCCAGCAGACCCCGACCCCGAATGCCCCGCAGACGCTGCCCGACCCGCCCGACCCGGAGCCAACCCCCAGCCGGCGGGCCCCCACCCCGCACCCCCCGCAGACGCCGCCCGAGCCCGTCGACCCGTCCCCCGGCCGGCGGCCCCCCACCCCGCACCACCCGCAGCCCCCGCCCCAGCCCGTCGCCCCGAAGCCGTCCCCCGACCGACGACCCCCCGCCCACGCCCCCCTCCCCCCTGCCCCCGTCCGCCCGACCCGAGCCATCGAAGGGCTGCTTCTCGGGCTCGCTGCCGGGGACGCCGCCGGGTGGCCCGCCGCGCGGCACCGGGCCGCGCGGATGCCCGAGTGGACCCGTCGGCTCACCCGCGAGCTCGACACCTTCGCCGAGCAGAACGCGACCACCACCCTCCCCGTCCCCATCGCTCTCAACCAGCCTCCCGAGCCGCTGCGCCTCGGCCCCTCCGACGACGCCGAGTGGGCCGCCTTCTGCGCCGAGACCGTGCTCACCGCAGGCGGTCCCCTCTTCAGCGGACTCGCCCCGGGCCGCCGGATGCGCGCCGCCGTCGACCTCGCCTGGAACTCCCTCGCCAGCGAGATCGCCGCGGCCGCCGCCCGCGCCCCCGAGGTCGAGTCGGCCGTGCTCCCGCTGCGCGCCCGCATCTCCGTACGGGCCGGACTCGGCAATCTCGCCACCGGTCTGCGCCCGCCCGCCACCGGCCACGACAACCCGCACTACTTCGACGACGCCGCCTGCGTACGCGCCGCCGTCCTCGCCGTCGTCCACCCCGGCGACCCGTCCGCCGCCGCCGAACTCGCCGAGTTCGACGCCCGGTACACCCAGGACGGCGACGGAGTCCACGGCGCCCGTGCGATGGCCGCGGCCGTCGCCGCCGCGCTGGGCGGGGCGACGGTCGACGACGCCGTGGACGCCGCGCTGGCCCAGCTCCCCGAGACCGCCGAGGTCGGCCGCAACGCCCGGCACGCCGTCAAACTCGCCCGCCACTGCACCCCTGACACGGCCGGGGCGTTCGCGCTGGTGCCGCTGCTGGAGCACCAGATCGTCGACCACGTCTACAGCTACGGCATCGCAGCCGCCGAGACCGTGCCCGTCGCCCTCGCGGTCGCCACCGCCGCCCGCGGCCGGGTCGCCGAGGCGGTGCCCGCGGCCGTCTGCCTCTCCCGGGTCGCCGACTCCGCCCCCGCCCTCGCCGGGGCGCTGACCGGCGCGCTCGGCGGCGGCGACTCGGTGCCCTCCACCTGGCGCGACGCGTGCCGCGTCCTCGCCGGCTGCGCGCTCCCCCGTCTCGCGGGCACCGACCTGGTGGAACTCGCCGGGCTCCTCGCACACACGGAACTGACCGCCCCGGGTGGACAATTCCGACATGACGACGACACCCGCGACACCCGCGCGGCCTTCGACGACCGCGACGACCTCGACGACCTCAGCGCCCGCGCACCCCGCCCCCTCCTCGACGCCCGCACTCGACGACCGGATCACGGGCAGCCTCATCGGAGCGGCCGTAGGTGACGCGCTCGGCGGCCCGGTCGAGGGCTACACCCCCGAGCAGATCGCAGAACGGCACGGCGGCCGCGTCCGCGGCGTCGTCGGCCCCTGGCACGGCGACGAGTGGCGCACCGCCCGCCCCATCGCGCCGTACCACAAGGGCGACGGCCACGTCACCGACGACACCTTGATGACCCATGCGCTGATCCGCGTGTACACGAGGGTGCGCGACCATCTCGACGCGTACGCCGTCGCCGACCACCTGGTCCCCGACCTGATGTCCGCCCCTCGCTGGATCCCGGAGCTCGAGGCCGAGGCCCTCCCCCTCCAGCGCGTCTTCCTCGCCGAGAAGTGGATCGTCGCCCGCCTCCACTACGGCCACAACGACCCGCGCGAGGCGGGCGTCGGAAACATCGTCAACTGCGGGGCGGCGATGTACATGGCCCCGGTCGGTCTGGTCAACGCGGCCCATCCCGCCGCCGCCTACGCCGAGGCCCTCGACGTCGCGGGCGCCCACCAGTCGTCGTACGGACGCGAGGCCGCGGGCGTCTTCGCGGCCGCCGTCGCCGCGGCCTGTCTGCCGGGGGCCACCGAGACCAGCGTCGTCGACGCCGCGCTGTCCCTCGCCAAGGACGGCACGCGCGCGGCCGTCGAGGCGGTGGCCGAAGTCGCCGTACGGCATACGGACTTCGAGTCCGCGCTCGCTCCGCTGCGGGCGGCCGTCGCCCCGTTCGACACGGTCGGCCCGGACTACCGCGCGCCGTCCCTCGGGGCCCGCCGCCCCTCCCGCCTCCACTCCATCGAGGAGCTGCCCATCGCCCTGGGCATGCTGCTGGTCGGCGCGGGGGACTTCCGCCGTACGGTCCTGGGCGCCGTCAACTACGGCCGCGACTGCGACTCGATCGCGACGATGGCCGGCGCGGTCGCGGGCGCGCTGCACGGCGAGGCCGCCGTCCCGCCCCTGTGGTCCAAGCAGGTCGCCGAGGCGAGCCGTCTCGATCTGCACGCCCCCGCGACGGCCCTGGCCGAGGTCGCCCGCGAGGTGTTCGCCCGCGACGCCCAGCGCCGCCGCGCCCATGAGAGCGCCTTCGCGCAGCTGACGGGCGCCCGATGACGGGCGGGCTCCGGCTCACCTGGGTGCAGCCGGAGGACCTCCTCCCGCACGAGCTGCGCCAGGCGGACGAGGACGGGCGCAACGCCGTCCACATCCGCAACCGCTGGCTCCAGTCGGGCGGGCCCCCGGCCCCGCCGCCCTCGGGCGCCTCCCCCGTCTGCGCCCCCGCCCATCTGCGGACCCTGGCGAAGGACCTCCTGGACGAGCTGGCAATGCTCACCTCGCCTCTCGAGGAGCCGACGGACCTGGCCTCGATCACCCGGCTGTCCCCCGGGCTCCAGGACTCCGGCGAGCCCGCCTCCGCGCAGCGCGCCGCGCGCGCCCCCAGCCCCGACGCCCTGCACTCCGCCTGGCTCGGCCGCGCGATCGGCTGCCTCCTCGGCAAGCCCGTCGAGAAGCTCCCCCTCCACGGCATCCGCGCCCTCGCCCGCGCCACCGGCAACTGGCCGCTCACCACCTGGTTCACCGCCAAGGGCGTGCCCCCGGACCTCGCCGCCGAGCACCCGTGGAACCGGCGCTCCGCCGCCACCTCGCTCGCCGAGAACATCGACGGGATGCCCGAGGACGACGACCTCAACTACCCGCTGCTCAACCTGCTCCTCCTCCAGCGCCGCGGCCGGCGGTTCACCACCGCCCAGGTCGCCCAGCTCTGGCTGGACGAGCTGCCCGCGGGCCGTACGTTCACCGCCGAGCGCGTCGCCTACCGCAACCTCCTCTCCGGCGTCGAGCCCCCGCACACCGCCACCTGCCGCAACCCCTTCCGCGAGTGGATCGGCGCGGCCATCCGCGCCGACGTCCACGGCTGGACCAACCCCGGCGACCCCGCGGCGGCCGCCCGGCAGGCCCACCGCGACGCGGTCCTGCGGAGGTTCGCGGCGAGCGCCTCCAGGAATTGCTCCGTCGTCATCCACGGCTGGTCCCTGGAGATCAACAGCGCCAGGTCCTTCGTCATC
>NZ_JBFAYB010000090.1:0-35556 GCF_040681075.1 Streptomyces sp. NPDC051907
GGGAGCGACCTGGTCGACGCTCACGGGCGGCGGAGGGAACTCCCGCGCGATGACCGCGCCTCCGGCATGACGGGCGCCGGCGGCCACGGCGGCGGCGACCTCGGCCTCGTGGCGCAGCCGGGCGCGGCGCTGCTCGGCGCGGGCGCGTGCCTCGCGCTCGGCGCGGGCCCCCCGGTCGAGCGCGTCGGCGCGGCCGGCCAGGCCCTTGACGCGCTCTTCGTGCGTACGGACTTGGAGGCGGGCCTCCATCTCGGTCTGGCGCGCGTTGGCGCCGTCGGCGGCGAGACGGTCCCGTACGGAGGTGTCGGGCTCCTCCTCGGCCGGGGCCTCCTCGGCCACGAGCAGCCGCTCGGCGAGCTCCTCGGCGTCCATCGTCGCCTTCTCCAGGGCCTCCTGGGCGCGGGCGGCGGCCGCGGCGGAGCGCTCGGCCTCCCCCGCGGCGCCGCGGGCCTGGCCGGCGAGCCTGCCGAGCTGCCCGGACACGGCGGACTTCTCGCGGTCGGCGGCGCGCCGGCGCTCGCCCAGCTCCTCGACGAGGGCGGCGCACGCGCGCCGCCGGTCGGTCGCCTCCTGCTGGCCCAGGGCCAGCTGCTCGCACCGTACGGCCAGTTCCTCCAGCTCGGCGGCGGCCTCGTCGACGGAGGCCTGCACCTCGAGCAGGCTGGGCGCGCCGGCCGACCCGCCCTGGGCGAAGTGCGCGCCGAGCACGTCGCCCTCTGCGGTGACGGCGACGGCGTCGGGCCGCGAGGCGACCAGGTCCTCGGCGTCCTCCAGGGTCCCGACGACCACCATGTCGCGGACGAGGCGCCGCACGGCGGGCAGCAAGGCGGCGGGCCCGCGGACGAGTTCGACGACGGGGCGCGCGCCGGCTGACGCGGTGCCCTGGGCGGGCAGCGGACTGGGTGCGGGGACGGCGGCGTGTCCGGACGGCTCGAGGTCGGGGGCGCCGGAGCCCTCCTCGCCTCCGGTCGGTGCGTGTCCCGGGGCGGGAACATCAGGCGAAGCCTGAGCGGGGGCGGGTACGGAGCCGGTCGCGGCATACGACGCGTGCTCCGCGCCCTGACCCCTGCCGGCGGACGCGCCGGAACCCTCCTCGCCCCCGGCTGGCGCGTGACCCGGCGCCGGAACGGCAGCCGAAGCGTGAGCGGACGCGGGTACGGAGCCGGTCGCGGCATACGACGCGTGCTCTGCGCCCTGGCCCCTTCCGGCGGCCGCGCCGGAGCCGTCCTCGCCTTCGGCCGGGCCCTGGCCCGGCACCGGGACGGCAGCCGAAGCCTGAGCGGACGCCGGACCGGGGCCGGGTGCGGGAACAGACCCAGAAGCCGGAGCAGGAACAGGAACAGACGCAGGAACAGGAGCAGACACAGAAACAGCCGCAGGCACCGCCCCCGCCCCCGTGCTCACCGCCGCCACCAGCAGCGCCGCCCGGCCCGCGTCTTGCTTGCGCAGCAGGCGGATCGCCTCCGCCGCCGTCGTCGGGTCGCTCACCGCGAGCGCGTCCGCCGCCGCTCCCAGCGCCGCCGCGACCGGGACCTCGTAACCCGGGGTCACCGTCAGCAGCTCGGCCGCCGGCCCCAGCAGGCCCGCCAGCCGGTCCTTCGCGCCGAGCAGCGCGCCCGTGCCGTCCTTGCGCCGCAGCCCCAGGGCCAGCGCCTCGCGCCGTGCGGCGACCGCCGCGCGCTTGCGCTCCGCCGCCGTGAGCGCCTCGCGGGCCGCGCTCAGCGCCGACTCCGCGTCGGCGAGCTCGCGCTTGGCCGCGTCGTGCCGGTCGCCCAGCTCCGTGTCGGACGCGTCCAGCCCGTCGACCTCGGCCTTGAGCTGCTCGTACTCCTCCTGGGCCGACGTCGCCCGCTCCTGGGCCTCGTCGCGGGCCGTCGCCAGCCGGTCGATCTCGGCCTGCGCCGAAGCGGCCCGCGAACGGGCCGCGTTGACCTGCCCGTTCAACCGGGCCAGCCCCTCGCGCCGGTCGGCGATGGCCCGGGCCACGTCTTTCAGCCGACGCTCCTCGACCGTCAGCTCGCGCTCCAGCTCGGCCCGGTGCGCGACGGTGTCCTCCAGGGCGTGCTCCGCCGCCTCCAGCGCGGCCTCCAGCTCCGCCTCCTGCTCGCGGATCCGAGCAGCCTCGCGCTCCATGTCCTCGGGCTCCCGGCCGCGCCGCTCCTCCGCGGGGGCCTGGGTGGCGCTCTTGACCCGCGCGTCGGCCAGCGAGATCGTCCCGCGCACCCGCTCGGCCAGCTGCGACAGCTCGTACCAGCTCTGCTGGGCCCGCTGCAGCCGCGGCGCCAGCCGCCGCACCTCGTCCTCCAGGTCGGCCTCGCGCGCCAGGGCCGCCTTGAGCTCGGCCTCGGCCGCGTCCTTGCGCGCCTTGAGCGCGGCCTCGTCGGCGATCTCGGTCGAGAGCGCCTGGCGGAGCCGTACGAGATCGTCGGCGAGCAGCCGCAGCCGCGCGTCGCGCAGATCGGCCTGGATGACGGCGGCGCGGCGCGCCACCGCGGCCTGCCGACCCAGCGGCTTGAGCTGCCGCCGCAGCTCGTCGGTCAGATCCTGTACGCGCGCGAGGTTCGCCTGCATCGCGTCGAGCTTCCGCAGCGCCTTCTCCTTGCGCTTGCGGTGCTTGAGGACGCCGGCCGCCTCCTCGATGAAGGCCCGTCGCCCCATCGGGTCCGCGTGCAGCACGGAGTCGAGCTGGCCCTGTCCGACGATGACGTGCATCTCGCGGCCGATGCCGGAGTCGGAGAGCAGCTCCTGGATGTCGAGCAGCCGGCAGGTGTCGCCGTTGATCTGGTATTCGCTGCCGCCGTTGCGGAACATGATCCGCGTAATGGTGACTTCGGCGTAGTCGATGGGGAGCGCGCCGTCGGAGTTGTCGATGGTCAGCGACACCTCCGCGCGGCCGAGCGGCGGGCGCCCGGTCGTGCCGGCGAAGATGACGTCCTCCATCTTTCCGCCGCGCAGGGACTTGGCGCCCTGTTCGCCCATGACCCAGGAGAGCGCGTCCACCACATTGGACTTGCCGGAGCCGTTCGGGCCCACGACACAGGTGATGCCCGGCTCGAAACGCAGCGTCGTCGCCGAGGCGAAGGATTTGAACCCGCGCAGGGTCATGGCCTTGAGGTGCACGCAGCCGGACTCTACCTTTCGCCTTGCCGTGATCGCCGGAGCCTGTCCGGTCGGGCCTGCCACCGGGAGATGTCCGCCGGGTGTCGAACAGCCGTACCCGGGGAAGACAGCGTGCGCACGGTTTCACCCGTCAGGACGCAGGGCAGATCATTCGGTAAGAGTCGGGCCGAAGGCCTGCACGGCACGGGGGGCGGAAAGAAAGAAGGGACGCCGAGGCGTCCCTTGCATATCTTGCGCGATGTATCTCGAGCAGATCACCTCGCTCAGGTGAGCGCTGGCTCCGCCTGAGGTACATCGATGTCGATGCCGTCAAGCAGCGACTCTCGAGGGTGCTGAGCGACGGCAGCATTGAGCGCGTCGTTCTCGGACTGGATCCGTACAAGCTCGGATTCGAGGTCCTGGACGCGCTGCTGAAGCCGTCGCATCTCGGCGAGGAGTCGCGGGTCGGAACCGCCGACGTAACCGAGAAGCGCCTTTGCCATGATGGATGGTCCTCCACACTGAGTGACCGACCGAAGCGGTGTGGGTCGTGAGGGATTCGCACCCGCGGTGCTCGACAGTGCTTGTTACTGCTTGTTATTGCTGCGGTTCTTACTGCCAAACAGCTAAGGTGCGCGGGGCTTCCAGAGTCTCACCAAAAAGTTTGACGGTCAACACGATCACGCCCCGTATCAGCGGGCAACCCGGGGGCATACGGCCGCGGAACACGCGGCGGAGCCTCTTCTGCGGGGCCCTGGGGGCGTAAGGATCATCCTTACTCGCGCAGCCTGGCACGACAAGCCCTTCTTGGCAACCACCAGGTCATTTCTGCCGCGGGCAGGTGCGCGAGGCATGTCCACAGCACTCCAGAACGATGAAATGACCGGTCGCGCGTCAGCGGATCGCGAAGTCCTCATAACCGCCTCGCGGAGTGCCCCAGATCTCTGTGACTCCGTCCACACGTCCGGGTGTGTCGTCCGAGCGAAGCCACTCCAGCAAACGGTGGCAATTATCACGTGGACCTTCTGCTACAACTTGCACCCTTCCGTCGTCGAGATTGAGGGCGAAGCCGGTAAGGCCGCCGATCTCCAGAGCATTTGCCCTGGTGAACCAGCGGAAGCCCACTCCCTGTACTCGACCGCGTACCCACGCGGTGAGCCGAGCAACATCGTTCATGCGTGCACGGTAACCGGGCAATTGCACTCGGAGCACTTCCCTCTCTCCTGGCATCGGCTACAGTCCCGTCGCAATGAACTCACTCGTATGGGTGAGTCACTTTGATGATCGACCGACGTTCGACCGTCGAGCAAGGAAGGCACAGCACATGGGACGCCATCGACGCTCCCGGCGTTTGCCCGTCCGCACCGGCTTGCTCGGCGCCTCCGCAGCCATGGCGGTGGGCGCCGTGGCCGTCGCGTCCGGCCTGCTGCCGGGCGGCGACACCTTCACCGTCAGCGGCGGCGACGCGGCCGAGCAGGTACGGACCGAGGGCTCCGCCAGGCTTCAGACGCAGGGCGACACGAGCTCCGAGCCCACGAACGAGGCCTCGAAGTCCGCCAGCCCGACGGCGCAGCGCCCGCACGCCCCGTCCAAGAGCCCCTCGGGGACGCCGGCCAAGCCGAGCAAGACCCCCGCGAAGGCGAGCAAGACCCCGGACAAGCCCAAGGCGACGCCTTCGAAGACGGCGTCTTCGAAGCCGGCCAAGCCGACCAAGGCGCCGGCGCCTCCGAAGCAGGAGGAGCGGAAGGCAGAGGAGAAGAAGGAGAGCGCGGCTCCCAGCCGTACGCAGACGCGTGCGCCGGAGCGGGCGCCCAAGCGGCCCGCCGCGCCGTCCTCCTCCGCCGCGGACGACGCCGAGGCGACCGTGCTGAGCATGGTCAACGCGGAGCGCGCCAAGGTCGGGTGCAGCCCGGTCACGGCCGACCCCGAGCTCGCCGACCTGGCCGGCGACTTCAGCGCCGACATGGCGGCGCGCGGCTTCTTCGACCACACCGACCCGGACGGGGCGACGCCCTGGGACCGCGCCGAGAAGGCGGGCGTCACCGGCCTGGGCGGCGAGAACATCGCCCGCGGCCAGGCCGACGCGGACGCGGTGATGAACGCCTGGATGAACAGCGACGGCCACCGCGCGAACATCCTGAACTGCAGCTACAAGACGCTGGGCGTCGGCGTGCACATGGGCCCGGGCGGGCCCTGGTGGACGCAGGACTTCGGCTTCTGAGCGCACCGCACGACCGAACGGCCCCCCTCGCATCCGCGACGGGGGCCGTTCGGCTTTTCTGCTTTCGGCCTTCCACTCTCTGCCTTCTGCTTTCTGCCGCACAGCGCTGCGCGGGAGCAAGCGGAGGTAGGGTGACCGCCATGGACGGTATCCACCCATTTGATGTGTTCTCGAAGTACTGCCCCTCACGCGTCACGCTCGAGCATGTGACCGGACGCTGGGGCAGTCTGACGCTCGGCTCGCTGTACGAGGGGTCCCTCCGCTTCAACGAGCTGCGCCGCCGCGTCGACGGCGTGAGCGAGAAGATGCTCTCCCAGACGCTCCACGCGCTGGAGCGCGACGGTCTCGTCCACCGGGAGGCGCAGCACACCAATCCGCCCCGGGTCGACTATGAGCTCACCCCGCTGGGCCGCGCCGTCGCCGAGCGGCTGATCGGGCTGATCGACCTGGTCGAGGCCCGGATGCCGGAGGTGATCGCCTCTCGTGAGCGATACGACGAGGCGCGCGAGAGGGGCCGGGCGCGGCTGACCGGTCAGGAGCCGACGCTGCCGGGTCAGACCGAGGCGCCCGGCGAGGCCGAGGTGCGGGGCGGACGCTGACAGCGCGGACAGAAGTAGCTGGAGCGGTTCATCCAGGGCCGCCGCCGTATCGGAGTGCCGCACCGGCGGCACGGCTCGTCCTCCCGGCCGTACGCGTCCAACGACCGGTCGAAATAGCCTGATTCACCGTTCACGTTCACATACAGACTGTCAAAACTCGTGCCGCCGACGGCCAGAGCCGCGACCATCACATCCCGTACATGGCCCAGGAGTTCGACCGAGCGGGGCCGGGCGAGGGCGGCGGTGGGACGGTCGTAGTGGAGCTTGGCGCGCCAGAGCGCCTCGTCCGCGTAGATGTTTCCGACGCCGCTGATCAGCGACTGGTCGAGCAGCGCCCGCTTGATCGTCGTACGGCGCAGGCGCAGCGCGGTGTGGAAGGCCGCGTCGTCGAAGGCCGGGTCGATCGGGTCGCGGGCGATGTGCGCGATGACGTCGGGGAGGCCCTCCGGGGTGTTGTCGTGGAGGGAGAGCCCGCCGAAGGTGCGCTGGTCGACGAAGCGCAGCTCGGTGCCGAGCGCGTCGTCGAAGCGGATGCGGATGCGCAGATGCTTCTCGTCGGGGGCGCCCTCGGGCTGCACCAGGAGCTGGCCGCTCATGCCGAGGTGGCCGAGGATCGAGGTGTCCGTGTCGGCGAGCGGCAGCCAGAGGTACTTTCCGCGGCGGCGGGCGACGCCGACGCTGTGGCCCCGAAGCCGCGCGGCGAAGTCCTCGCCGCCCGCGAGATGGCGGCGGACCGCCCTCGGGTGCAGCACCTCGACCTCGGCGATCGTCCGTCCGCCGACCCAGCGCTGGAGTCCACGGCGTACGACTTCGACCTCGGGCAGCTCGGGCACGGGGCTCCTTCGACGACTCACGCGGTGATGTCGGCAGCGTACCGCCAGGTGGGCGACGGAAAACCCGTGAAGCCCCTCGCACCAGCGGTGCGAGGGGCTTCACCGGATCTCACAGGCTCTGCCGGGGTCTCCCCTGGCGGGCCCGAAGGAAGCACGGACGGACGCGGCCCCGAGGCCTCAGGCCGAGGCCCGGTCGTCCGCGGGCGAAGGGGTGTCGGCGGCCCCTTCGGCCTCGGTCTGGTCGGCGGCGCCGGCGTCCGCTTCGGTCACGGCTTCCGCCGTGGCCTCCGCCGCTGCCTTCGCCGCTGCGACGCGCTCGTCCGCGGCGGCACGGATCTCCCGCCACGCGGACTCCGCCGCCTGCTGTTCCGCTTCCTTCTTGCTGCGGCCGGTGCCGGTGCCGTACGAGACACCACCGACGCGGGCGGCAGCAGTGAAGGTCTTCTCGTGGTCCGGGCCGGTCTCGGTGACGAGATACTCCGGAACGCCGAGCCCCTCGGCTGCGGTGAGCTCCTGGAGACTGGTCTTCCAGTCCAGGCCCGCTCCGAGGTTCGAGGACTTCTCGATCAGCGGGTCGAAGAGCCGGTGCACCAGCTCCGACGCCGCTTCGAGGCCCCGGTCGAGATAGACCGCGCCGATCACCGCTTCAAGGGTGTCGGCGAGGATGGACGCCTTGTCCCGGCCGCCCGTGCCCTCTTCACCGCGGCCGAGCCGGATGAAGAGCCCGAGCTCGAGGCCGCGGCCGACCTCCGCCAGCGCACGCGAATTGACCACCGCGGCCCGCAGTTTGGCCAGCTGGCCTTCGGGCAGGTCGGGGTGGGTGCGGTAGAGGGTGTCGGTGACCACCAGGCCGAGGACCGAATCCCCGAGGAATTCGAGCCGTTCGTTGGTGGGCAGGCCGCCGTTCTCGTACGCGTACGAGCGGTGGGTCAGCGCACGCACCAGAAGGGCGGACTCGAGGTGATACCCGAGCCGCCCTTCCAGAAGCGTGTGGGACGAGGCTGCGTTTACTGTGTCTGCCTGCTTCTTGGCATTGGACAGCTCAGACATCGGGCCTCTCACCAGCCGCTCAGACCTCGAGGACCTGGCGCTTGTTGTAGGTGCCGCAGCTCGGGCACGCGATGTGCTGCTGCTTGGGCTCCTGGCAACGCTCACACGAAACCAGGGTGGGGACCGCAGCCTTCCACTGCGACCGGCGGTGGCGCGTGTTGCTGCGCGACATCTTCCGCTTCGGAACAGCCACGGCTACTTCTCCTGCTTCTCGTCGACGCCCGGTTCGGCGCCGCTCATGTTGTCCTTCTCATCGGTCCCGAGTGAACCGGCGAGTCCCTGCAGTGCCGCCCAACGAATGTCGACGGCGTCATGGTGGTGGTCCGGGTCTTCGTTCAGGTTGATTCCGCATTGGGAACACAGACCTGCGCAGTCCTCCCGGCACACCGGCTGCATCGGCAGTGCGAGCACCACCGCATCGCGCAGCACGGGTTCGAGGTCGAACATGCCGTCCTCGAGGAAGATCATGCTCTCGTCCTCGGCGTCGTCGCCGGGCTCCGCGGCACGGCCGCGGCCCCGGTCGTCGGCGTCGGGGTACGAGAACATCTCCTGGAAGTCCGCCGCGACCTCTTGGCGCAGCGGCTCCAGACACCTTACGCACTCCCCCTCAGCCGATGCACGGGCGGTGCCTGTGACAAGCACCCCTTCCATGACCGACTCAAGGCGGAGGTCGAGCTCGACGGGCTCGCCGCCCGGCACCCCGATGACACCCTCGACGCCGAGGACGGCCGGCGAGCCGGGCGCGTCTACCGTGCGGGAGAGCCGCTGGAGGGCACCAGGCCGCCGACCCAGCTCGTGTGTGTCGAACACGAGGGGGTTGCGGTGGTCGAGGCGCGTGCTCAGGGCTCTTCCTGCTTTCGGATCGTGGGAGAGGGGCCGGCCCGATTCTGGGGTCGAAGCGGGCAGCCGGGATCGCGAAGCTACGCGCGACCGAAGAGCCAGGATACTGGACGGGCCGCTGAAGACCCAATCCGGAGGATCCCGGCGCCTGGGTCAGCGCCCCTGCTCGTACCGGCGCAGCTGCTCGAGGTCGATCATGCTGGTGTCGAAGAGGCTGGTCTCGTCGAGGGCGCCGCCGGCCTGCTGGGCCTCGGGGGCCTGCTGGGGCGGGTGCGGCGGAAGCTGCGGGACCTGCTGCTGCGACTGCTGCGGGACCTGCTGCTGTCCCCCATAGCCTCCGGCATGGGAGGCGCCCCCGGCGTACGGATCCTGCTGGGCGTACTGCTGCTGGTCGTAGCCCTGCTGCTGGTACGCGGCGTAGGGGTCCTGCTGGTAGCCGGCGTAGGCGTCCTGCGACTGATACGCGTAGGGGTCCGTCTGCGCGGGGATCTGCGCGTACTGGGGCTGGGCCTGCGGCGGGGCGGGGACCTCGGCCTGCGGCTGGGGCTGGGGCTCGGGGACCTCCGCGAGGCCGGCCAGATAGTCGGCGTCGCTGGCGTGCTGCTGGGCGCCGGCCGCGTCCTGGGCGGCCATGTGCTCGCCGAGGGCGTCGCTGGTGGTGCGGCCGTGCAGCTTCTGCCGGCCGCGGCCGACCGCCACCAGGGTCTTGGAGAGCACGGCCTCGAACGCGCCGAGCTTGGCGTCGACGTATTCGTCCGCACGCTGGATCAGCGTCTGCGGGTCCGCGCTGTACTCGGGGGCGTCCTCGTCGGCGTACCCCTGGGCGTCCAGACCGGGGCCGCGGCCGAGCAGCTTCTCGCGGCCGCGGTCGACGGAGCCGATGGTCTTGTTGAGGACGACCTCGAAGTTGGCGAGCTTGGAGTCGACGTAGTCGTCGGCCTCGGCGCGGATCTCCTCGGCCTCCCTGCGGGCCTCGGCGAGGATGCGGTCCGCCTCGTCCTGGGACTGGCGGGCGACCTGGGTGTCCGAGATCAGCGAGCCGCGCTCGGCGTGGGCGGTCTGGATGATCCGCTCGGCCTCCTGGCGGGCCTGCTCGACCAGCTGCTCGCGGCCGCCGATGAGCTCCTGGGCCTGGGCGAGCGAGCCGGGGAGGGCCTGGCGGACCTCTTCGAGCATGGCGAGCAGCTCGGCGCGGTTGACCACGCAGGAGGCCGACATGGGCATGGACCGGGCGCTCCCGACCGCGTCGACGATCTCGTCGAGCTTCTTCTGCACGTCCACCGTGTGTTCGCCACTCTCTGCAAGCCGATTGGAGACGGACGGGACGACTGTACGGCCAGTCGGGACCCGTCCGACACCGGGTGACGCGGTGTCAGCCGGTCACTTCTCGCCGAGCCGCTGGACCAGGGCCGCGTGGACCTGGGGCGGCAGCAGGTGGGAGACGTCGCCGCCCCAGGCGGCGACCTCCTTGACCAGGCTGGAGGAGAGGAAGCTGTAGGTGGGGTTCGTCGGGACGAAGAGCGTCTCGACGCCCGAGAGGCCGTTGTTCATCTGGGCCATCTGCAGCTCGTAGTCGAAGTCGCTGACGGCGCGCAGGCCCTTGACGATGGCGGGGATGTCGCGTTCCTTGCAGAAGTCGACGAGCAGGCCGTGATGGGACTCGACCACGACGTTCCCGTACGCGCCGGTGACCTCGCGGATCAGGTCCATGCGCTCGTCGACCGTGAACAGGCCCTGCTTCGACTGGTTGATCATCACCGCGACGTGCACCACGTCGTACAGCTTGGAGGCTCGGGCGATGATGTCGAGGTGTCCGTTGGTGATGGGGTCGAATGACCCCGGACAGACTGCGCGGCGCAACTGAAGTCCCTCGCTCTCCGGTCCGTTCATCGTGCGTCTTCGCACGTAGAGGCGGCGCGACCGTACCAAAGCGTGCCTTCGCCGTAGCGACGGGCCCGCAGTGGCTCGAATCCCTCGGGCCAGACGAACTCCCCGCCTCTGGTGCTGCGCTCCACGGTGGCGAGCGCGTCGGCTTTGAGCCAGCCCTGGACGCGGAGTGTGAGGAGGATCTCGCGAAGATCGTCGTCGGTGACGGCGTAGGGCGGGTCCAGGAAGACGACGTCGTACGGGTCCTCGGGAGCCGGTCCGGCGACGATCTGCTCCGCTCTGCCCGTGCGGACCTCCGCGCCGGGCAGCGCGAGGGCGCGGACGTTGTCCCGGACGACGCGGGCGGCTCGGGCGTCGGCCTCGACGAGGAGGGCGTGGGAGGCGCCGCGGGAGAGGGCCTCCAGGCCGACGGCGCCGGAGCCGGCGTACAGATCGGCGACGCGGATGCCGCTGAACGTGCCGAGGAACGACTCCCAGCTGGAGAAGAGCCCCTCACGAGCACGGTCGGAGGTGGGGCGGGTGCCCGTCCCGGGCGGCACGGCAATCCGCCGCCCACCGGCGGCGCCGGCGATCACGCGGGTCATGGGTGGGGGTCCTCGTCGTCGGGGGGTGGGGCTGAGCGCGGGTTCACCCCCACGATATGGCTTTGTTCGACGACGGGCGGCGGGGGCGCCGCGTCAGACTCCGGCGCCCGCCCCGGGGTCGGCCCTTCTCCAGGCAGCCCGCCCGCCCCGGGCTCAGCCCTTCTCCAGGCAGCCGCCCGCCCCTTCTCCAGGCTCCGGCGCCCGCCCCGGGGTCAGCCCTTCTCCAGGTAGCTCTCCCGCTCCTCGTTCAAGAGCGCGTCCAGTGCGGTGCGCAGCGCCGGGAGGTCCGTCAGCTCCGGGTCCGCGGCCACGATCGCCGCCGCCTCCTCGCGGGCCGCCGCGATGACCTCCTCGTCGTCGATGACCGTGAGCATCCGCAGCGAGGAGCGCACGCCCGACTGGGCCTGGCCCAGCACATCGCCCTCCCTGCGCTGCTCCAGGTCGATGCGGGAGAGCTCGAAGCCGTCGAGCGTCGCCGCCACCGCGCCCAGGCGCGCCCTCGCCGGGCTCGCCTCCGGCATCTCGGTGACCAGCAGGCAGAGTCCAGGGGCCGAGCCTCGGCCCACCCGGCCGCGCAGCTGGTGCAGCTGCGAGACGCCGAAGCGGTCCGCGTCCATGATCACCATCGCCGTGGCGTTCGGGACGTTCACCCCGACCTCGATGACGGTCGTGGCCACGAGCACGTCGACCTCGCCCGCCGCGAAGCGGCGCATGACGTCGTCCTTGTCGTCCGGCTGCATCCGGCCGTGCAGCACCTCGACCCGCAGCCCCTTCAGCGGCCCCGCCGCGAGCTGCTCCGCGATCTCCATCACCGCGAGCGGCGGGCGCTTGTCCGCGTCGTCCTCCGGCGTCTTCTTCTTCGGCTCGTCGTCGCCGTCGCCGATGCGGGGACAGACCACGTACGCCTGGTGTCCCTTCTCCGCCTCCTCGCGGACGCGTTCCCACGCCCGTGCGAGGAAGTGCGGCTTGTCCTGGGCCGGGACCACATGGCTGGCGATCGGCGAACGCCCCGCGGGCAGCTGGTCCAGGACGGAGGTCTCCAGGTCTCCGAAGACCGTCATCGCGACCGTGCGCGGAATCGGGGTCGCCGTCATGACCAGCAGATGCGGCGGCTGCCTGCCCTTGGAGCGCAGGGCGTCGCGCTGCTCCACGCCGAAGCGGTGCTGCTCGTCGACGACGACCAGCCCCAGATCGTGGAACTGCACCTTGTCCTCGATCAGCGCGTGCGTGCCGATGACGATGCCCGCCTCGCCCGTCACCAGGTCCAGCAGCGCCTGGCGCCGGGCCGCGACGCCCATGGAGCCGGTGAGCAGCACGACCTTGGTGCCCTGCTCGGCGCCGCCGAGCATCCCGCCCTCCGCCAGCTCGCCCATCATCTCGGTGATCGAGCGGTGGTGCTGCTGTGCGAGCACCTCGGTCGGCGCGAGCATCGCCGCCTGTCCGCCCGCGTCGACGACGGCGAGCATCGCCCGCAGCGCGACCAGCGTCTTGCCCGAGCCGACCTCGCCCTGGAGCAGCCGGTGCATCGGGTGCTCGGTCGCCAGGTCGGCGAAGATCTCGGCGGTGACCTTCTGCTGCCCGTCCGTGAGGGTGAAGGGCAGCTTCGCGTCGAAGGCGTCCAGCAGCCCGCCCGGCGCGGCCCTGCGGGCGACCGCGGGCAGCTGCGTGTCCGCGAACCGCCGCCGCGCGAGCGCGACCTGGAGCACGAACGCCTCGTCCCACTTGAGCCGGTCGCGGGCCGCCGCGATGTCCGCCTTGGTCTGCGGCCGGTGGATCCTGCGGAGCGCGTCGGGCAGGTCGGTGAGCCCCCGCCCCTCGCGCAGCGTCGGCGGGAGGGGGTCGACGAGCCCGTCCCAGCCGGTCGCCTCCATCGTGTCGAGCGCGATCGAGAGGGACTGCTCGATCGTCCAGGACTCGAGCTGCTTGCACGCCGGATAGATCGGCAGCAGCTCGTCGGCGAAGGCCTTGACCGTCTCGTCGCTGCTGTCGGCGTCCAGCAGTTTGTACTCGGGGTGGGAGAGCTGGAGCTTGCGGTTGAACACGCCGACCTTGCCGGCGAACATCCCCCGCCGTCCGGGCAGCAGCTCCTTCTGGTGGAAGTACGCCGCCCGGCCGAAGAAGACGAGCTGCATCCGGCCGCTGCCGTCCGTGATGGTCACTTCCAGGCGCTGGCCCTTGCCGCGGTTGAAGCTGTGCATCCGGGCGTCGGCGACCTGGGCGACCACCGTGACGTGCTCGTCCAGCGGCAGCTCGGAGAGGTGCGTGAGCTCGCCCCGCTCCGCGTACCGCCGTGGGTAGTGGTGCAGCAGGTCGCCGAGGGTGTGCAGGTCGAGGTGCTCGGCCATCACCTTCGCGGTGGCGGCGCCGAGCGTCTTCTTCAGTGGTTCATGGAGCGCGGGCACGCGATCCATTGCACACCACAGCACTGACACCCGTCGCGCACCTGTGGATATCCGCTGGTCGCCGCCGCGCCGCCAGCCCCCCGGCCAGCCTCTGCCCGGCCCCGGTCGAAGCCGCGTCACGCACCCCGACGACCAGGCGCCGCATCACTCCACCCCGATCAGGAGCCGCGTCGCTCCCCCGCCCTCGTACGACAGCGTGTCCACCGCCAGGTGCGTGTCCCGCACATGGCCCTCCAGCGAGTCCGTCAGCTCCTGGGGGACCGACTCGCCCCGGACCAGCGTGACCAGTTCGCCGCCCGCGGCCAGCATGCGGTCCAGGACCGTCTTCGCCGTCGCCTCCACGTCCGTGCCGATCACCGCCACGTCCCCGTCGATCAGGCCCAGCACGTCCCCGGCCTGGCACACGCCCGCCATCGTCCACGACTGCCGTTCCGCCACGACGAGTTCGGCGTAGCGCGTCGCCCCCGCCGCCGACGTCATCGAGACGACGTCCTCGTCGAAGCGGCGGTCCGGCTCGTGGACGGCGAGGGCCGCGATGCCCTGGACCGCCGAGCGGGTGGGGATGAGGGCGACCCGCACGCCCTCCGTGCGCGCCTGTTCCGCCGCGGCGGCCGCCGTGTGGCGCAGCTCCGCGGAGTTCGGCAGCAGCACCACCTCGCGCGCGTGCGCCCGGCGGATCGCGTCGACCAGCTCGCCGCTGGCCGGCGGCTCTCCCGGCCGTGCCAGCACGGTCGTCGCCCCGGCCTCCGCGCACAGGCCGGCCAGCCCCTCGCCCGGCACCACCGCGACGACGGCTCGTTGGACGCGCTCGGGGGGATCGCAGTGGGCCGAGGCGAAGTGGGTGATGCGGATCCGGTACGGCCGGCCCGCCTCCACGCCCGCCTCCACCGCCGCTCCCGCGTCGTCGACGTGCACATGGACGTTCCACAGGCCGTCGCCGCCGACCACCACGAGGGAGTCGCCGAGCCCGTCGAGGCGGGTCTTGAGCCGGGTCACGGCCGCGTCGTCGGCCTCCAGGAGGTAGATCACCTCGAAGGCCGGGCCCGCGTCCGCGCACGGCGGCGCCGGCTGCGGCGTGCTCTGCGCCCGTACATGGGCCAGGGGCGGCGGCGCCGGGGCCTCCCCGGACACGGCCTCGACCAGCGCCCCCAGAACGGCGAGCAGCCCCCGGCCGCCCGCGTCCACCACGCCCGCGCGCTCCAGGACCGCCAGCTGCCCCGGCGTCGCCTCCAGGGCGGCCCGCGCGCCTGTGTAGGCCGCCATGGCCGCGTCGTCCACCGCGGAGCCGGCCGCCTCGGCCGCCGCGCCCGCCACCGTCAGGATCGTCCCCTCGACCGGGTGCGCCACGGCCTCCCGCGCCAGCAGCGCGGCCCGCTCCAGCGCCCCCGCCAGATGGTCTCCCTCGCCGATCCGCTCGGCCATGCCCCGCAGCAGCTGCGCCAGGATCGTCCCGGAGTTCCCCCGGGCCCCGATCAGCGCGCCGTGCGCCATAGAGCGCATGGCGTCGGCGGGGGCGGGCTGCGAGACGCCGGTCTCGTGCGCGGCGAACACCGCCTCGACGGCCTGGGCCGCGGACTCCACGGTGAGATAGAGGTTCGTGCCGGTGTCCCCGTCCGCGACCGGATAGACGTTGATCGCGTCGATCTCCTCGCGCTCCCGGCCCAGCGCGTCCAGCGCCAGTGAGCACCAGGTCCGTACCGCTGCGGCGTCGAGGGTCTGCGGCAACGAGGTCCTCCTTCGGCGGTCCCCTCCACGCCCCCAGGGCGAGAAAGGGGAGGCTGGCTGCACCGCAGGGTAGACCCGGGCCTGATCAGGGGCCGGAGCAGGGGCCGGGGAAGCCATGGTAGTTTCGTTCTACGGACGCAGTCGTTGTATGCTGCTCCGGTTGCCCGATGAGAGTCGGGCCATTCCCCCGGCAAAGCCACCATCAGATCACTGATTCCGGCGCGCCGGATTTCACTGTAAGTGCATCTGAAGTCTTTGGAGTGACCCGTGGCTGCCAACTGCGACGTCTGCGGCAAGGGGCCGGGCTTCGGCAACAACATTTCGCACTCGCACCGCCGTACGTCCCGTCGCTGGAACCCGAACATCCAGCGCGTGCGTGCCGTGGTCGGTCGGACGCCGAAGCGGCTCAACGTCTGCACCTCGTGCATCAAGGCCGGCAAGGTCTCGCGCTAATCAGAGGCTCTCCCGCGTAAGCGGGGGTGACTCCGCCGACGTTACGTCGTAGCGCAGCCCCTGCGGTTGCCTTGAAAGCCGGTCCACCTCGGTGGGCCGGCTTTTCGCTGTCCGCGGGCGGCCGCCGGACGGGCCGGGGCGGAGCCCCGCGGGGGCGGGCGACCGTTCCTGCGGGACCTCCCGCGCAAGGTCCGTCCTCAAACGCCGGACGGGCTGGAGTGGCGGGCCTCCCCCAGGCGCGGGTCCGTCCTCAAGCGCCGGACGGGCTGGAATTGCTCGCCCCCGTGCCTCGGAACTGGCTGGGATGGCCGGGCAAATTCAGCCTCGTGGGGGTCCCCCCGGACGAAGTCTGGGGGAGTTTGAGGCGCGGGGCCGGGGCCGCCCGCCTCGGCTATCGGAGGCGCCACCCGTGGTCCACCGGCCCGATCCCCGCGCCCAGCGCGAAGCCGGCCCGGATCGCGCCCGTGACGTACTCCTTCGCCGCCCGTACCGCCTCGGGCACCGCGAGACCCCGCGCCAGCCCCGAGGCGATCGCCGACGCCAGCGTGCAGCCGGTGCCGTGGGTGTGCCGGTTGTCGTGCCGGGGCGCGCGCAGCCAGTGCACTTCCACGCCGTCCGTCAGCAGGTCCACGGCCTCGGGCCCGCCCGCTCGCCGGCCGTCCGCCGGAAGGTGGCCGCCCTTGATCAGCGCCCAGCGCGGCCCGAACGCGAGCACCGCGTCGGCGGCCCGGCGCATTCCGCTCTCGTCCTCGACCACGATGCCCGTGAGCTGGGCGACCTCGTCGAGGTTGGGGGTGGCGACGGTGGCGACCGGCAGCAGCTTGGTGCGCACCGAGTCGAGCGCGGACGCCGCCAGCAGCGGGTCGCCGTGCTTGGAGACCCCCACCGGGTCCACGACCGCGGGCGCGTCCGTGCCGGCCAGCAGCTCGGCCACGGCCTCCACCAGCGCCGCGGACGCCAGCATGCCCGTCTTCACGGCCTGTACGCCGATGTCGTCGACGACGCTGCGGTACTGGGCCCGGACCGCCTCCACGGGCAGCTCCCACGCGCCCTGCACGCCGAGCGAGTTCTGCGCCGTGACGGCGGTGAGCACGCTCATGCCGTGCACGCCGTGCGCCAGCATCGTCTTCAGATCGGCCTGAACGCCGGCGCCGCCGCCGGAGTCGGATCCGGCGACGGCGAGCACGCGTGGAGGCAGCGGAGGCAGTGGAGGTGTCTGCATGCCCCCGAACCTACTTGCCGTCCTCGATGTCCCCGAAGTGGTCCCAGCCGCTCTTGCGGGTCCATGGGGCGCCGTCCACGGTCACCTGCGGCAGCGCGGACGGGTTGAGCACCTCGCCGATCACCTTCCAGCGGGCCGGCAGCTTCGCGTCCGGCGGGAAGGACGCCACGATCGCGTGGTCCTCTCCCCCGGTCAGGACCCACTGGAGCGGGTCGACGCCGACGGCCTGCCCGATGTCGTTCATCTGGCTGGGGATGTCGATCAGCCCGGAGCGCAGGTCGATGCGGACCTTGCTCGCCTCCGCGATATGGCCGAGGTCGGCGACGAGCCCGTCGCTGACGTCGGTCATGGCGGTCGCGCCGAGCCCGGCGGCCGCGGGGCCCGCGTGGTACGGCGGCTCGGGGCGCCGGTGCGCCTCGACGAAGGCGCGCGGCGAGCGGAAGCCGCGCGAGAGCACGGCGTGCCCGGCGGCGGACCAGCCCAACCAGCCGGTGTACGCGATGACATCGCCGGGCTGCGCTCCGGCCCGGGTCACCGGCTCGTGGTTGCGCAGATCGCCGAGCGCGGTGATCGCGAGCGTGATGACGTCTCCGCGGACGACGTCGCCGCCGACCACCGCGGCACCCGCGACCTGGCATTCGTCGCGGATGCCGTCCATCAGCTCGGTGGCCCAGGTGACCGGGAGTTCGGCCGGGACGACCAGGCCGAGCAGCAGCGCGGTCGGGACCGCGCCCATCGCCGCGATGTCGGCCAAGTTCTGCGCGGCGGCCTTGCGGCCGACGTCGTACGCCGTCGACCAGTCGCGGCGGAAGTGCCGCCCCTCCAGCAGGAGGTCCGTGCTCGCCACGACCCTGCGGTCGGGTGCGGCCACGACCGCGGCGTCGTCGCCCGGCCCCAGCCGTACCGCGGGGGTGGAGGTGAGCCGGGACGTGAGCTCCCTGATGAGCCCGAACTCCCCCAACTCGCCCACAGTGCCCTTCACCGAGTCTCACCTCTCCGTCGTCCTGCCGGATGGTCCGGCAGAGCTGATTGCCTGCGGTCGCGAGCCGTCCGCGGCGTAGGTACCGTCAAGAGATACGTCAACTTCTGTTTTCCGTACGCCACGCTGCGGGCGCCGCCCGGCGCGGAGGTCTCCCCGCGGCCCAGGGCTACGCGATACCGTGGCGTCTCTTCCCCCCACATGATCCTCGTGGCCGCCCTGGAGGTTCCGTGGTACAGGCGTACATCCTCATTCAGACCGAGGTGGGCAAGGCGTCGATCGTCGCCGAGACCATCGGCAAGATTCCGGGAGTGATCCAGGCCGAGGACGTGACCGGTCCCTATGACGTGATCGTGCGCGCCCAGGCCGACACGGTCGACGACCTCGGCCGCATGGTGGTCGCCAAGGTCCAGCAAGTGGACGGCATCACCCGCACCCTGACCTGCCCGGTCGTGCACCTCTAGCCCCCGTCTACGCTTGGCCGGTGACGTATCCCAGCCGTCGGCCCCTCTGCCTGTCCGCCGCCGCCTTCGTCGTACTGGCCGCCGCGGGCTGCTCCTCCACGGACGCAGCCGCGTCGATCACGGTTCCCAGCCCGCCGGCCGAGCAGAGCGCCTTGTGCAGCGCGCTGCACAAGGAGCTGCCGGAGTCGGTCGCCGGGCAGGACCGCGAGGATCCCGGACCGGAGTCCGAACTGACCGCCGGCTGGGGCGATGGGGCGATCGTACTGCGCTGCGGGGTGCCCCGGCCCGAGAGGATGAGCGATCCTCAGGCGCAGGGGCTGGAGGTCGACGGGGTCGACTGGCTGGTGGAGGAGCGGGACGCGGGGCCCCGCTTCACCACGACGTACCGCAAGGCCTATGTCGAGGTGACCCTCTCCACGAAGTACGCCCACGACGCCGGCCCGCTCACCGACCTGGCCGAGTCCGTCGCGAAGACGATCCCGTCCAGCCTCTGATCAGCGGGCCGTGCCCCGGGGGCGGCCGAATCCGGGCGGAGCCAGAGCCCCAGGCTCAGCGCAGTCCGGTGGTGCGCCGCAGCGCGGCCTGGATCAGCCGGTCCACCAGCTCCGGGTAGCCGACGCCGCTCTCCTGCCACATCCGCGGGTACATGGAGATCGGCGTGAAGCCCGGCATGGTGTTGATCTCGTTGATCACGAACTCGCCGTCCTCGGTGAGGAAGAAGTCCGCGCGGACCAGGCCCTCGCAGGACGCGGCGTCGAACGCCTCGACCGCGAGCCGGCGGACCTCGGCGGTCTGCTCGTCGGTCAGCGGCGCGGGCACCAGGCCGGCCGCCGAGTCGATGTACTTGGCCTCGAAGTCGTAGAAGTCGTGCGAGCTGACCGGCGGGATCTCGGCCGGCGCGCTCGCGCGCGGGCCGTCCTCGAACTCCAGCACGCCGCACTCGATCTCCCGGCCGCGCAGCAGCGACTCGACGAGGATCTTGGGGTCGTGCCGCTGGGCCTCCTCGATCGCCGCGTCGAGGCCGGAGAGCTCCTCGACCTTGGTGATGCCGATGGAGGAGCCGGCGCGGGCCGGCTTCACGAACAGCGGCCAGCCGTGGTCGCCGGCGAAGTCGATGATCTTCTTGCGGGCGGCGGAGGCGTCCTGCTCCCACTCCCGGGGGCGGATCACCAGGTACGGGCCGACGGGCAGCCCGAAGGAGGTGAAGACGCGCTTCATGTACTCCTTGTCCTGGCCGACGGCCGAGGCGAGCACCCCGGAGCCGACGTAGGGGACGCCGGCGAGCTCGAGCAGGCCCTGGAGGGTGCCGTCCTCGCCGTACGGGCCGTGCAGCATCGGAAACACCACGTCGACCTCGCCCAGCGCCTTGGGCACGGCGCCAGGCTCGCTGTAGACGACCTCGCGGTTGGCCGGGTCGACGGAGAGCACGACGCCGCCCTCGGCGGACTCGGCGAGCTCCTCGACGCTGGGCGTGCGGCGGTCGGCGATGGCCATCCGCTCGGGCTCGTCGGCGGTCAGCGCCCACCGGCCGTCCGTCGTGATGCCGATGGGCAGGACGTCGTACTTCGTACGGTCGATGGCGCGCAGCACGGCGCCGGCGGTGACCACGGAGATCCCGTGTTCGGAGCTGCGACCGCCGAAGACGACGGCTACGCGCGGCTTGCGGAGCTGCTGCTCAGGGCTCTGGGGGAGGTTCTCGCTGCTCATATCGGGTTGAGACTACCCGCTGGTTCGAATCACGTCAGCGGCGCTCGGCCTTGGCGCTGCGCGACATCAGCTCCTTCAGGGCGACCACCGGCGGTTTGCCCTCGTGGACGATGCCGACGACCGTTTCCGTGATCGGCATGTCGACGCCGTGGCGGCGAGCCAGATCCAGCACCGACTCGCAGGACTTGACTCCCTCGGCGGTCTGCCTGGTGACCGCGATGGTCTCCTGGAGCGTCATGCCCCTGCCGAGGTTGGTGCCGAAGGTGTGGTTGCGCGACAGCGGCGAGGAGCAGGTGGCGACCAGGTCGCCCAGGCCCGCGAGGCCCGAGAACGTCAGCGGGTCCGCGCCCATGGCGAGGCCTAGGCGGGTGGTCTCGGCGAGGCCGCGGGTGATCAGCGAGCCCTTGGCGTTGTCGCCCAGGCCCATGCCGTCGGCGATGCCGACGGCGAGGCCGATCACGTTCTTCACCGCGCCGCCCAGTTCGCAGCCCACCACGTCGGTGTTGGTGTACGGGCGGAAATAGGGCGTGTGGCAGGCGGACTGAAGCCGCTGGGCCACCTCTTCGTCGCGGCAGGCGACCACGGCGGCGGCCGGCCGGCGCTGGGCGATCTCCTTGGCCAGGTTGGGCCCGGTGACCACGGCGACGCGCTCGGCGGGAACCTCGGCCACCTCCTCGATGACCTCGCTCATCCGCTTCGCGGTGCCGAGTTCGACGCCCTTCATCAGCGAGACGAGGACCGTCTCGGCCGGCAGCTTGGGCGCCCAGTCGGCGAGGTTGCCGCGCAGGGTCTGGGAGGGGACGGCGAGCACGGTGAAGTCCGCGCCGCGCAGAGCCTGAGACGGGTCGGTGGTGGCCCGCAGCGTCGCGGGCAGCTCGATTCCCGGCAGATAGTCGGGGTTGGTGCGGGTGGTGTTGACGGCGTCGACGAGTTCGGCGCGGCGGCCCCACAGGGTCACCTCGCAGCCCGCGTCGGCGAGCACCATGCCGAAGGCCGTGCCCCAAGAGCCGGTTCCGAAGACGGCCGCCTTGACGGGGTGCGTCACTTGATTTCCTCCCCGGCGGCCTTGCGCCGCTGTTCTGCACGGGCCCTGCGGTGGTCGTACGGCTCGAGCGGCGCCTGTTCGCCGCGCACCTCCTCCAGCAGCGCGGTGATCGCGGCCATGATGGCCTCGGTCGCCTCGCGCAGCACCTCGGGGGTCGGCTCGAGTCCGTGGAAGCGGGACAGATCAACGGGCGGGCCCGCCTGCACGATCAGCGTCTTGCGGGGGAACAGCCGCAGCTTGTCCTCCCGCGCGTACGGCGGCATCGCCAGGTTCGCGCCCCACTGGGCGACCGGGACGACCGGGGCCTTCGTCATCAGCGCGACGCGCGCGGCGCCGGTCTTGCCCGCCATGGGCCACATGTCGGGGTCGCGGGTGAGGGTGCCCTCCGGGTAGAAGGCCACGCACTCGCCCCGCTGGATGGCGTCGACGGCGGCGCGGAAGGCGTCCAGCGCGTTGGTCGTCTCCCGGTACACGGGGATCTGCTGGGTGCCGCGGAGCATCATCCCCACGAACGAGCCCTTGAACAGCCCGTCCTTCGCGAGGAATCGCGGCACACGTCCCGAGTTGTACTGGAAGTGGGCGTAGGAGAGCGGGTCGAGATACGAGTTGTGGTTGACCGCGGTGATGAATCCGCCATCCGCCGGAATGTGTTCCATTCCCCGCCAGTCCCGCTTGAACAGAAGCAGCAGCGGCGGTTTAGCGATGACCGCCGCCAGGCGGTACCAGAAGCCGATTTTTCGGCGGGACACTCGGACACCTTCCTCTATGACCGGGCTACTGCCTGGCTGCTGGGGGTCAAGTGTTCCCCCAGGCCCCTGGTCTGTCGAGAACACGGTACGCCCCGCCCCCGGGCCCAGACCGCCGGACCGGCGCGGGCTCGGGCGACAATGGGGCCCGATGCGCATGGACGGAGAGCTCGCCACGAACACCGACCCGACGCCGGCCTGGTCCCTGGTCGTCCCGCTGAAGCCCCTCGTACTGGCCAAGAGCAGGCTGGCGGCCGCCGCGGGCGACGCGCTGCGCCCCGCTCTCGCGCTCGCCTTCGCCCTGGACACGGTGGCCGCGGCGCTGGCCTGCCCGTCGGTGCGCGATGTGGCGGTCGTCACGGACGATCCGGCGGCCGGCGTGGAGCTCGCCGCGCTGGGGGCGCGGATCGTGCCGGACGCTCCGGCGGCGGGGCTCAACGCGGCTCTCGCGCACGGCGCCCGGGCGGTGCGCGGGCGGCGTCCGGCCGCTCCGGTGGCCGCGCTCAACGCCGACCTGCCGGCCTTGCGTCCCGCGGAATTGGCGCGGGTACTGGCCCGGGCCTCGGCATTTCCCCGGGCATTTCTGGCGGATGCGACGGGAATCGGCACGACATTGCTCTCGGCCGCGCCGGGGGCGGAATTGCGCCCTGCTTTCGGCGGCCCCTCCCGCCGACGCCATTCGGCTTCGGGGGCCGTGGAAATACTGCTCGCCGGCGTCGATTCGGTGCGGCAGGACGTGGACACGGCGGACGATCTGAAGGCGGCGCTGGCGCTGGGCGTGGGCCCGCGCACAGCGGAGCGCTGGGCGCCCGGCGCCCATGCCCTGGACGGCTAGGGGCGCATCCGCACATGGCGGCTAGGCTGCTCGGCATGCAGGCGACCTCGTACACGTACGACTCCGAGACCCGCAGCGGAAGCGTGCTGCTCGACGACGGCACCCCGGTGGAGTTCGACGCGGCGGCCTTCGACGCGGGCGGGCTGCGGCTGCTCCGGCCCGGTCAGCGGGTCCGCATCGAGACCGAGGGCGAGGGCGCGTCGCTGCGGATCACGCTGGTGACGCTCCAGACCCTGTAACCGGGCGCTGACGAGCGCCGAACTGCACCGACCAGCGCCGACGGGCGCCGACCAGCGCCGGACCTGGGCCTGAACGCGCCGCGGGCCGGGCTCCCCGAGGGGAGTCCGGCCCGACGCGTGAGTGGCCCTTGCCGCTTTCGCCGCTTACTTCTTCCGAGCGACGGTCTTCTTGGCGGTGGTCTTGCGCGCCGTCGTCTTCTTGGCGGGGGCGGTCTTCTTGGCCGTGGCCTTCTTGGCGGGGGCGGTCTTCTTGGCCGTGGCCTTCTTGGCCGCGGTCTTCGTCGTGGCGGCCTTCTTGGCCGTCGTCTTCTTGGCCGTGGTGGTCTTCTTCGCCGCGGTCTTCTTGGTCGCGGCCTTCTTGGCGACCGTCTTCTTCGCGACCGTCTTCTTCGCGGTGGCCTTCTTGGCGGTGGCCTTCTTCGCCGCGGCCTTGGCGGTCGTACGGGTGGGCGCCCCACCCGAAAGGCTGCCCTTGGGGGCCTTCTTGACGGCGACCTCGCCACCCCTGGGGAGCTTCTTCGAGCCGCTCACCAGGTCCTTGAAGCCCTGACCCGCACGGAAGCGGGGCACGGACGTCTTCTTGACCCGTACGCGCTCACCCGTCTGCGGGTTGCGGGCGTAGCGGGCCGGGCGGTCGACCTTCTCGAACGAGCCGAAGCCAGTGACCGAGACCCGGTCTCCGCCGACGACCGCGCGGACGATCGCGTCAAGTACCGCGTCGACGGCGTCAGCGGCCTGCTGGCGGCCCCCGACCTTGTCGGCAATCGCTTCTACGAGCTGCGCCTTGTTCACGTCTTCCCCTTCGGAGACATTGGCCGGAACGAATGCGTCCTGGCTTTTTCGCACGTTAGGCAGATATATACCGCAAATCAAACACGAAACGGGCTAATCACCCTAGTGCCGCAACGAAGTCGGCTTGCGTCGACGTTCGCGGAGTCCGGGTGTCAGTCGCCTTCAGGGAATCGGCCCTCGTCGAGGTCCTTCATCAAGCGGTCCAGACGCCTTGCCGCATCCGGGAGATCGTGCTTCGCGGCTGCCGTGACGACCAGCAGCTTCCGGGACAGCGCCATCCTTACGCCCTCCGGGACTTGCAGTGCGCGCACTCTTGCGTGCGCTTCCTTCAGCTGGGCGGCGACTGCCTCGTAGAGCTCGAGTTGGCTGTCGCGTTCCATGCACCGATTGTGCCATCTGGGGCGAGTTGTCGCCCGACGGGGTCTCAACAAGCGACTGCGCCCCCCACCGCTCGGTGGGGGGCGCAGTTGGGTAAAAGCGCTGCTCAGGCCTGAATTGTGCGAGGTTTGTGGGCTGGCCTGGACGCCTCGTAAGCCGCGATGTCGGCTTCGTTCTGAAGGGTGAGGCTGATGTCGTCCAGCCCGTTCAGGAGCCTCCAGCGGGCGTTCTCGTCAAGGTCGAAGTCAGCCGTGATTCCTTCGGCCAGAACCTGTCGCTTCTCCAAGTCCACGGTGACGTCGGCCGTGGGGTCGGCCTCGGTCAGCTCCCAGAGGGCGTCGACGACCTTCTGGTCGAGAACCACGGTCAGCAGACCGTTCTTGAGCGAGTTGCCGCGGAAGATGTCGGCGAAGCGGGACGAGACGACGGCCTTGAAGCCGTAGTTCTGCAGGGCCCAGACGGCGTGCTCGCGCGAGGAGCCGGTGCCGAAGTCGGGCCCGGCGACCAGCACCGAGGCGCCCTGGCGCTCCGGGCGGTTGAGCACGAACTCGGGGTCCTTGCGCCAGGCCTCGAAGAGCCCGTCCTCGAAGCCGTCGCGGGTGACCTTCTTCAGCCAGTGGGCCGGGATGATCTGGTCGGTGTCGACGTTGCTGCGGCGCAGCGGGACGGCCCGGCCGGTGTGTGTGGTGAAGGCTTCCATGGTTGCTCAGACTCCGGAGGGGGCGGGGACGGCCGGGGCGTCGGACAGGTCGGCGGGCGAGGCCAGATGGCCCAGTACGGCGGTGGCCGCGGCGACCTGGGGCGAGACCAGATGGGTGCGTCCGCCCTTGCCCTGCCGCCCCTCGAAGTTGCGGTTGGAGGTGGAGGCGGAACGCTCGCCAGGGGCCAGTTGGTCGGGGTTCATGCCCAGACACATCGAGCAGCCCGCATGCCGCCATTCGGCGCCGGCGGCGGTGAAGACCTTGTCCAGACCCTCCTCGACGGCCTGCAGCGCGACCCGCACGGAGCCCGGGACGACCAGCATCCGTACGCCGTCGGCGACTTTGCGGCCGTCCAGGATCGAGGCGGCCGACCGCAGGTCCTCGATACGGCCGTTGGTGCACGAGCCTACGAAGACGGTGTCGACATCGATCGCGCGCAGCGGCTGTCCGGCGGTCAACCCCATGTACTCCAGGGCCTTTTCGGCGGCGTGCCGCTCCGAAGCGTCCTCGTACGAAGCCGGGTCGGGGACGTTCGCCGACAAGGGCGCGCCCTGGCCGGGGTTGGTGCCCCAGGTGACGAACGGGGACAGCTCGGCGGCGTCGATGAAGACCTCGGCGTCGAAGACGGCGTCGTCGTCGGTGCGCAGCGTCTTCCAGTACGCGACGGCGGCGTCCCAGTCCTCGCCGACGGGGGCGTGGTCGCGGCCCTGCAGATAGTCGAAGGTGGTCTGGTCGGGGGCGATCATCCCCGCCCGGGCGCCGGCCTCGATCGACATGTTGCAGATGGTCATCCGGGCTTCCATCGAGAGCTTCTCGATGGCGGAGCCGCGGTACTCCAGGATGTAGCCCTGGCCGCCGCCGGTACCGATCCGGGCGATGATCGCCAGGATGAGGTCCTTGGCGGTGACGGCGTCGGGCAGCTCGCCCTCGACCGTGATCGCCATGGTCTTGGGGCGGGCCAGCGGCAGCGTCTGGGTGGCCAGCACATGCTCGACCTGGGAGGTTCCGATGCCGAAGGCCAGCGCGCCGAAGGCGCCGTGCGTGGAGGTGTGCGAGTCGCCGCAGACCACGGTGGTGCCCGGCTGGGTCAGGCCCAGCTGGGGGCCGACGACGTGGACGACGCCCTGCTCGACGTCGCCCAGCGGGTGCAGGCGTACGCCGAAGTCCGCGCAGTTCTTGCGCAGCGTCTCCAACTGGGCTCGGGAGACCGGGTCCGCGATCGGCTTGTCGATGTCCAGGGTGGGGGTGTTGTGGTCCTCGGTGGCGATGGTCAGGTCGAGGCGCCGCACCTGGCGGCCGCCCAGACGGAGCCCGTCGAAGGCCTGGGGGCTGGTCACCTCGTGCAGCAGGTGCAGATCGATGAAGAGGAGGTCGGGCTCGCCCTCGGCGCGCCGGACGACATGGTCGTCCCAGACCTTCTCCGCGAGTGTCCTACCCATCGCTTTCCCTCCGGCCGGCTTCATGAGCCGGCGCTCCTAGAGATCTGTGTGCCTACGCCCGTGCCCCCCGCCGCAGGCGTCTGCTGCGAACCCCTTGGTTTCGCGGGCCGCAACTACAGCGTGACAAGTTCCCAGGAAAATTGAACTTGCGTTTCACAGTGTGAGACGTGAGTATCGTTGCATGGACAACTCTAGCGGCGTCGGCGTTCTCGACAAGGCAGCTCTGGTATTGAGCGCACTGGAGTCCGGTCCGGCCACCCTCGCCGGGCTGGTCGCGGCGACCGGGCTCGCACGACCCACGGCACACCGGCTCGCCGTGGCACTGGAACACCACCGGATGGTGGCGAGGGACATGCAGGGCCGGTTCATCCTGGGCCCGCGGCTGGCCGAGCTCGCCGCGGCCGCAGGCGAGGACCGCCTGCTGGCCACGGCCGGGCCGGTGCTCACGCATCTGCGCGATGTGACCGGCGAGAGCGCGCAGCTCTACCGCCGGCAGGGAGACATGCGGATCTGCGTGGCGGCCGCGGAGCGGCTGTCCGGACTCCGGGACACCGTGCCGGTCGGCTCCACGCTGACCATGAAGGCCGGCTCGTCCGCGCAGATCCTGATGGCCTGGGAGGAGCCGGAGCGCCTGCACCGGGGCCTCCAGGGCGCCCGTTTCACCGCGACCGCGCTCTCGGGCGTACGGCGCCGGGGCTGGGCCCAGTCGATCGGCGAGCGCGAGCCGGGCGTGGCCTCGGTCTCCGCGCCGGTGCGCGGCCCGTCCAACCGCGTGGTCGCCGCCGTCTCGGTCTCCGGACCGATCGAGCGCCTGACCCGCCACCCGGGCCGGATGCACGCCCAGGCCGTCATCGACGCGGCGGGCCGCCTGAGCGAGGCGCTGCGCCGCACCGGCTGACCCTCATCGACCACGTCCGGCCGGCCGCTTCAACGCCGCAGCGGCCGGCCGGACGTGCTCTCGGGCGCCGCACGCCCCCAGCGCTCCCGGGGCCCGCCCCTCAGGGCCACAGCAGCGTGCGCGGCCCCGAGCAGCGCAGCCGCAGCCTCAGGCGGCCGCCGGCCTCGGCGCGGAGCTCCACCGACTCGCACAGGCTGCGCACCAGCCAGAGCCCGTCGTCCGGCCCTGCCGCCGGCCCCGGAGGCACGTACCCCGCGAAGGGCCCGGGCGCCGCCGCGCCGCCCTCCGTGGCCAGCAGGTCCCACAGCAGCGCCCCCGGCTCCTCCCAGACCCGGATCTCCGCGTCGGCCGCGCCGAGCGACAGAAGCCAGGTCAGCGCCTCGTTGGCGGCGGTCTCGGCCGACGCGGCCTCCTGACCGGCCAGGCCCGCCGTCTCGGCCCGCACCCGCGCGAAGCGCCGGAGCGCGGCCAGCCCCGTCGGCGGCGCCAGCAGCGCGGCCCCGGCGGGCGGCGGCGGCAGCGGGCGCTCGGCGGCCGCGGCGTAGGCGGCGGGCTCGGTGTACGTCCCGCAGGGCAGCACGAGATCGCCCACCACATGGCCGGGGTGGGTGGCCCAGGCCGCCTCGACCACGTCCGCGGGCACGGTCCGGGTGTCGTACGGACAGATCATCCGGGCGTCCATGCGCGCGAGCAGCACGTTGAGGCCGGACTCCATCCGCTTCCACTCGGCCCGCTGCCGGGCGCACTTCCCCGCCCACACCGGCTCGGCGATCATCCGCACGGTCCCTCCGGCGGGGCGGGCGCGCTCGGCGTATCTCAGGAAGGCGGAGACCCGGTCCACCGGGCGGCGGCCGAAGTAGGAGGTGTCCGCCGTGTCGAGTGCGTGCGCCGTCTCCCCGAGCGCGTCCTTGAGGAGCTGGATGTTGGCGGGAGTGGTCGCGGCCAGGACGGGCTCGCCACGGGCGAGTCCCTCCTGCGCGAAGGGCACGGCCATCGCCAGGAATTCGTCGTCGTCCTCGTACAGACACGCCTGGTGGACGAAGCCGACGGGGCCGCGGGCGCGGTCAGTTGACACGCTCGCCCCCCAGCTTGAGGCCGGGGGTGGCGTCCCAGCCGACCAGCGCGATGACGTTGCGCAGATGCGGGGCGAGGCCGGCGAGCTCCACATGGCTGCCCGCAACTCGGGTGCGGGCGAAGGCGATCAGCATGCGCAGTCCGCCGAGGTCGAGGAACTCCAGCCGGGACAGGTCGAGTTGGACGTCGCCCTCGTCGTCCGCGATCACGTCCAGCGCGGTGCGCAGATGGCGGTGGGTGTGGACGTCCACCACGCCTTCGATCCTGAGCCCGGGCGGGCGGCGGACGCGGCTGATGCGTAACTCCGCGGTTCGTACGAGGGGTTCCGCGCCGGCAGCGTCCATGGGCGGAGTATCCCGCCGCAACAGCCGTAGGAGGAAGGCGGCGAACGCGAAAGAGGCCCTCCGCATGAAGCGAAGGGCCTCTTTCGTTTGTACCCCCGACCGGATTCGAACCGGCGCTACCGCCTTGAGAGGGCGGCGTGCTAGGCCGCTACACAACGGGGGCCTTGCGGATGAGCTCCGCGAGCTGGGCTACCAGGACTCGAACCTAGAATGACGGTACCAGAAACCGTAGTGTTGCCAATTACACCATAGCCCATTGGTCTAGACCAGTACCCCCGACCGGATTCGAACCGGCGCTACCGCCTTGAGAGGGCGGCGTGCTAGGCCGCTACACAACGGGGGCCCTAGCGATCCTGCATCGTGATCAATGGGTGCGACCCAATCGATCACGCGGGAAGGATCTGTACCCCCGACCGGATTCGAACCGGCGCTACTGCCTTGAGAGGGCAGCGTGCTAGGCCGCTACACAACGGGGGCTTTGCAGATGAGCTCTGCGAGCTGGCCTACCAGGACTCGAACCTAGACTAACTGAACCAGAATCAGTCGTGCTGCCAATTACACCATAGGCCACCAAAACTCAACCCCCTGAGGGGGGCCTTGTTCGGGTTTACGCTTCCCGGCCGGACCTTTCGGCCCTCTCGGGCGGCGCAGGAAGAACATTACCTGAAGGTGTCCGGCGCTCCAAAACGGGTATCGCCGCGCAGCAGGCCGGGGAGCTGGTCCAGCCCGGTGATGCGGACCAGGTCGGGGCGGCCGCCGAGCTCGCCGCGGTCCAGCCAGATGCCGGCCAGTCCGGCGGCGACGGCGCCCGCCGCGTCGATGTCCGGCTGGTCGCCGACGTACGCCACCTCCTCGGGAGGCAGCCCCAGCTCCGCGCAGGCGGCGTGGAAGGCCTCCGCCGCGGGCTTGGCGACGCCCAGCTCGGCGGCGCACAGAACCGTCTCGAACCGGTCGCGGACGCCGAGGATCCGCAGCTTGCGGTCCTGGTTGGGCAGGTAGGAGTTGGACAGGACGGCCTGGCGGTAGCCGCCGGCGAGCAGGTCCAGGGTGGGGACGGCGTCCGGGAAGAGCGACCAGGCGGACTCGTAGTGAACGATGTACCGGTCGAACCAGGCGTCGGACTCGGCGTCGGAGAGCTCGAGACCGGTGAAGGCGCGCACCCGGTCGCGGCGCTGGCCCGGCCAGTCGGTCTCGCCCGCGGAGAATCGGGCCCACTGCTCGGCGGTGATCTCCCGCCAACGCGCGAGGGCCTGGTCGACGGAGTCGTGTCCGTCCACCAGGCCCTCGGCCTCGAGGTGCAGCTGCATGCCGGCGCGGTCGGCGGTGGCGTAGTCGAAGATCGTGTCGTCGATGTCCCACAGGACCGCGCGGATGGCCATGATCCAAGCCTAGGGCGTCGACTCCGCCGGCGCCCCGGGTTCGGCAGCCAGGGGTCAGGCCGTCAGCTTCGCCAGCGCCGCGTCGATGCGGGCGAGCGTCTTGTCCTTGCCCAGGATCTCCAGCGACTCGAAGAGCGGCAGGCCCACCGTGCGGCCGGTGACCGCGACGCGGACCGGGGCCTGCGCCTTGCCCAGCTTGAGGCCGTGCTCCTCGCCCGCCGCCAGGACCGCGTCCTTCAGGGACTCGGGGCTGGACCAGTCGGCCGCCTCCAGCTTGGCGCGGGCCGTGCGCAGCAGCGCGGCCGACTTCTCGGGGCCCTCCTTCATCGCCTTGGCCCAGGACGCCTCGTCCTCGACCGGCTCGCCGCGGAAGAGGAAGTCCACGTTGGCGGTGATGTCGGACAGGACCGTCAGCCGGGTCTGGGCGTGCGGGGCGATGGCCTCCCAGGCCGCCTGGTCGAACTCCTCGGGCGCCCAGTTGGCGTGCGGGGCGCGCAGCCAGGGGTCGCACGCCACGGTGAACGTCTTCACGTCGAGCCGGCGGATGTGGTCCGCGTTGATCGCCTCGGCCTTCTTCAGGTCGAAGCGGGCCGGGTTCGCGTTGACGTCGGCGACGTCGAACTTCTCGACGAGCTCCTCCACCGAGAAGACGTCCTGGTCCGCGGAGAAGGACCAGCCGAGGAGGGAGAGGTAGTTCAGCAGGCCCTCGCGGAGGAATCCCCGCTCCCGGTACAGGTTGAGGGACGCCTGCGGGTCGCGCTTGGAGAGCTTCTTGTTGCCCTCGCCCATGACGTACGGGAGGTGGCCGAAGGCCGGGATCTCCTTGGCGACGCCCAGCTCGATCAGCGCCTTGTAGAGCGCGATCTGGCGGGGGGTGGAGGAGAGCAGGTCCTCGCCGCGCAGGACGTGGGTGATCTCCATCAGGGCGTCGTCGACCGGGTTGACCAGGGTGTACAGCGGGGCGCCGTTGGCGCGCACGATGCCGTAGTCCGGGACGTTGTCCGGGGTGAAGGTCAGCTCGCCGCGGACCAGGTCGGTGAAGACGATCGGCTCGTCGGGCATCTTGAAGCGGACGATCGACTCGCGGCCGTCTGCCTCGAACGCCGCCTTCTGCTCGGCGGTCAGGTCGCGGCACGTGCCGTCGTAGCCCGAGGGCCTGCCGGCCGCGCGGGCGGCGTCGCGGCGGGCCTCGAGCTCCAGCGCGGTGCAGTAGCAGCGGTAGGCGTGCCCGCCGGCCAGCAGCTTCTCGGCGACGTCCTTATAGATGTCCATCCGCTGCGACTGCCGGTAGGGCGCGTGCGGGCCGCCGACCTCGGGGCCCTCGTCCCAGTCCAGGCCCAGCCAGCGCATCGAGTCGAGCAGCTGGTCGTAGGACTCCTCGGAGTCGCGGGCCGCGTCGGTGTCCTCGATGCGGAAGACCATGGCGCCGCCGTGGTGCCGGGCGAAGGCCCAGTTGAACAGGGCGGTGCGGACCAGGCCCACATGGGGGTTGCCGGTCGGCGAGGGACAGAAACGTACGCGTGGGGGCACCCCCTGTCCGAGCGGAGCGGAGAACTTGGAGGAGTTGGGGTTAGCCACGCTTGATCACCTTGTTGGTGAGAGTGCCGATGCCTTGGATGGTGACGGCGACCTCGTCGCCGACGTTGAGGGGGCCGACCCCGGCGGGGGTGCCCGTGAGGATCACGTCGCCCGGGAGCAGCGTCATGGCCTCGGAGATGTTGACGATCAGGTCCTCGATGGAGTGGATCATCTGGCTGGTGCTGCCGAGCTGGCGCTGCTCGCCGTTGACCGTGCACTGGATCGCCAGGTCGCTGGGGTCGAGGTCGGTCTCCACCCAGGGGCCGAGCGGGCAGGCGCTGTCGAAGCCCTTGGCCCTGGCCCACTGCTTCTCGCGCTTCTGCACGTCGCGCGCGGTGACGTCGTTGGCGCAGGTGTAGCCGAGGATCACGTCCTTCACGCGCTCGCGCGGGACCTCCCGGCACATACGCCCGATGACCACGGCGAGCTCCGCCTCGTGGTGCACCTCCTGGGAGAAGGAGGGGTAGGCGATCGGGTCGCCGTGGCCGACCACCGAGGTGGAGGGCTTGAAGAAGGCGAACGGCTCGTCCGGCGCCTCGTTGCCCAGCTCCGCCGCGTGCTCCGCGTAGTTGCGGCCGAAGGCCACGACCTTGTTGGGGAGCACGGGCGGCAGCAGGCGGACCTTGCTCAGCGGGACCTTGACGCCGGAGAGCTCGAACTCGGCGAACGGGATGCCCTTGATGATGTCGAGGACGAGCGACGCTTCGTTGCCGGGGACGGCGTCGCCCTCGACCGCGCCGAACGCGACATTGCCGTCGATGGAGAACCTGGCGATGCGCACGGGATGCGGGTGCCCCTCTTCTACTGCTTGTACTGCTGGCTGGAGTCTGACGCTCCAGGCTAACGCGGGAGGGGGCCCCGGACCGCGCGGTGCGGGCGCGCTACTGGACGGGGCTGTCCATGAGGACCGTGCGGCGGGGGTTGGCCGTCTGGGCGGGGAGATCGAGCGAGTGTTCCGGCTGCTCCGGCGTCTGCAGCTCGTCGGCGTCCTTGAGATGCGCCAGCGTCGTGCGCCGGGGGTTGGCTATGTTGCGGAACATCGTCGTCGTCTTCATCTGTTTGTTCAGACCTTGTCCGGGTGCGGGCGCCCTGCCGGACGCCGGTTGACGGATTTCCCATCCCTGTAAAGCGCCAGGCTAAACATCCGTTTCCCTCAGAAAGCGCGGAAGACTCAACGATCTACGTGTGAGTTTGCTCACGACGTGCCTAACAATTCCGGCAATACGGACTGCGGATCACTGTTACTGAAACGGACATTGCGTCACTGAAGGTCTTATTCCGCTCCTGATCATGTCGACTGGGACACCCCCCACCCCTCATCGACTCGTAGGCAAAAGTCCGTTTCCTCCGCTAACTGTTTCTACGTCTTGTGACCTAACGCTCACACCGTGTCACCCAGGTCACAGCCCGGTACGCGGCCCTTGTTGGAGATCCTGCACTGTGCTGGAATTCCACGCACCGCCGCGGGTTTCGGACCGGCGCGCAGAGGGCGCAACGCAGCGCCGGGCAGCGGCGGAGAAGGGGGAGAAGCGCCGGTCACTCACGACCACCATGGGGCCAGATTCGATGCCCCACGACGCCGACACCGTCTCGCCGTGCAAGCGGAGGGACGCCTGGTCCAGAGGTTGCGACGCTAGTGCAGGGACGTTTCAAGAGGGATGGCAGCGCTGCGGCGGAACAGGAGCCGCGCGGCGGGACCGACCGCGGCTCCTCGCCCCAGCACGCCCAGCACACCCACAAGTCAGAACCGGCAGCGCCCGGCGACAGCGGCGACCGTGCCGCACGCCCCGGCGCCGCCCCGTCGGGCGACGGGCCCAAGGGCTCGTCGAAGCCGAAGGGGACGAAGGGCAAGGGACCCACGGACACCGGGTCGCGAATAGCCCTGCGCAACTGGCGCATCAGCACGCGTCTGGTCTCCCTGCTCACCCTCCCCGTGGTCGCGGCGACCACGCTGGGCGGGCTGCGCATCAACGAGTCCATGGACGACATGAAGCAGCTGGACCACATGCAGCTGCTGACCAAGATGACCAAGGAAGCGACCGAGCTGGCGCAGGCGCTCCAGTCGGAGCGCGACCTGTCGGCGGGTCCGCTGGCCAACGGCACCAGCGCCACGGACTTCAAGGTCGCGGGCCCCCGCTCGGCGACCGACCGGGCGCGGAAGTCCTTCCTCGAGGCCACCCGCGACATCTCCAACACGGACGACGACGACGCGCTCGAGGCCATCCGCGCCAACGCGAACCAGATCGCCGTCCAGGTCAACGGGCTCAACAGGATCCGGGACGCGGCGTACGACAAGGACGTCCCGAACTCCATGACCGTGGAGAGCTACAGCCGGCTCATCGAGTCGCTGCTGAGCCTCTCCCAGGACATGGCCCAGGCGACCAGCAACCCCGAGATGATCAAGCGGACGCGCGCCCTGGCGGCCTTCTCCTCCGCCAAGGAGTACGCGTCCATCCAGCGCGCCGTCATCGCCGCGGCCCTGCCCGGCGGCGACGACGACAAGGTCCCCGGCCTCACGGAGAACGACCGTCTCTACGGCAAGGCCGCCATGGAGAACGGCGACACCGAGCTCAAGGCCTTCAAGTCGGTCTACGAGTCCTCCGGCGGCAACGCCGACGAGCTGACCGCCACGCTGGACAACGGCAACCCCACCATTACGGCGTCCGAGCTGTACGCCAAGCGCGTCCTGGACAACAAGGGCGGCCTGGACAAGCTCAAGCCGGTGCGCTCGCACCTGGACTGGACCGACGACTACTCGGTCCGCATCAACGCCATGAAGACCATCGAGGCCACGCTGCTGGGCGAGATGGAGAGCAAGGCCCGTGAGCTGCGCGAGCAGTCCCAGCGCGAGGCGATCATCAGCGCCGCGCTGATCCTCCTGGTCCTCGGCGTCTCCCTCGTCGGCGCGTTCGTCGTGGCCCGGTCCATGATCCGCTCGCTGCGCAGGCTCCAGGACACGGCCACCAAGGTCGCCCAGGACCGACTGCCCGAGCTGGTCAAGCAGCTGTCCGAGTCCGACCCGCAGGACGTCGACACCTCCGTCGAGTCCGTCGGCGTGCACTCCCGGGACGAGATCGGCCAGGTGGCCGCGGCCTTCGACGACGTGCACCGCGAGGCCGTACGACTCGCCGCCGAGCAGGCCCTCCTGCGAGGCAACGTCAACGCGATGTTCACCAACCTCTCGCGCCGCTCCCAGGGTCTTATCCAGCGTCAGCTCTCGCTCATCTCCGAGCTGGAGTCCCGCGAGGCCGACCCGGACCAGCTGTCCTCCCTCTTCAAGCTGGACCACCTCGCGACCCGTATGCGCCGGAACGGCGAGAACCTCCTCGTCCTCGCCGGCGAGGAGCCGGGCCGCCGCTGGACCCGTCCGGTCCCGCTGGTCGACGTCCTGCGCGCCGCAGCCTCCGAGGTGGAGCAGTACGAGCGCATCGAGCTGGCCTCCGTGCCGACGACCGAGGTCGCCGGCCGCGTGGTCAACGACCTCGTGCACCTGCTGGCCGAGCTGCTGGAGAACGCCACGTCGTTCTCCTCGCCGCAGACCAAGGTCCGCGTCACCGGTCACGCGCTGCCCGACGGGCGTGTGCTCGTCGAGATCCACGACACCGGCATCGGCCTCTCCCCCGAGGACCTCGCCGCGATCAACGAGCGGCTCGCGTCGCCGCCCACCGTGGACGTCTCGGTCTCGCGCCGCATGGGTCTGTTCGTGGTCGGCCGGCTGTCCCTGCGACACGGCATCCGCATCCAGCTGCGCCCCTCCGACTCCGGCGGCACGACCGCGCTGGTCATGCTGCCCGTCGACGTCGCGGGCGGCGCCAAGAAGGTCCCGTCCAAGCCCGGCGCGGGCGGCCAGGGCGGCGTTCCGCAGGGTCCCGGCGCTCCCGCCGGTCTCGGCGGCCGCGGCGCCGGCTCCGCTCCCGGCGGCCGTCCCGGTCTCGGCGGCGGTCCCGGCTCCGCTCCCAGCGGCGCTCCCTCCGGCGGCCGGCTCGGCGCGGGCGCTGCCCGCGGCCAGGTCGGCACGGGCTCGGCCGCACGGCCGGCGCTGC
>NZ_JBFAYB010000091.1:0-35064 GCF_040681075.1 Streptomyces sp. NPDC051907
CCGTGTCCGCGCGGATCGCCTCCCCGTCCCTCGCCCGGCCCGCGAAGCGCGCGACCCCGTCCCTCGCCGCGTCCCCCTTCACCCAGTGCCCCGCTTCCCCGGCGCTCACGCGGCGTACGGACGCGTGGCCTTGGCGTCCCGCAGCGCGTGTGCCCACCAGGCGAGCTGGTCCAGCATCGTCTTGGCCGCCGCGTCGCTCGCCGGGTCCGTCGTCTTGCCGTCGGCGTCGAACTTCGACCAGCCGCCCGGGAAGCAGACGCTCTCGCGGATCGTGGTCGCGTTCAGCTCGGCGAAGACCAGGCGCAGCTGCTCGACCGCGCGCAGACCGCCGGAGACCCCGCCGTACGAGACGAAGCCGACCGGCTTGGCGTGCCACTCCTTGTTGTGCCAGTCGATCGCGTTCTTCAGCGAGGCCGGGAAGCTGTGGTTGTACTCGGGCGTCACCACGACGAAGGCGTCCGCCGCGGCCAGCCGGGGCGAGACGGCGCCCAGCAGCTCCTCGACGCCCGCGGCCGGCGGCTGCCCGAAGGCCGGGAAGACGGTGGGCAGGGGCGTGGCCGCCAGGTCGACGAGGTCGGCGGTCATGTCGTCGCGCTGCTCGACGTGGTCGAGCGCCCACTGGGCGACGACGGGGCCGAAGCGCCCCTCCCGGGTGCTGCCGACGATCAGCGCGATGTGCAACGGGCTCTGGGCCATGGGAAGTCCCCCTGTTGTGTACGTCGTATTCGCTGCGGATACAACGTACACACAGCTGTGTACGTTGTCTACTGGGGATACGATGTACGCATGACCCAGCAGAAGAAGGCCGGCGAGTCCCTGTGGGAGCGGCTGTCCCGCCCCGCGCCCGCACCCCGTGCGTCGCTCTCCCCGGAGCGGATCGCCGAGGAGGCGGTCGCCCTCGCGGACGCCGAGGGCCTCGACGCCGTCACCATGCGACGGCTCGCCACCGCGCTCGGCGTCGCGCCCATGGCCGCGTACCGCTATGTCTCCGGCAAGGAGGACCTGCTCCAGCTGATGGTCGACCGGGTCTACGGCGAGCTGGAGATGCCCGAGGAGGGCGGAGGCTGGCGCGACGCCATGCGCGCGCTGGCCGTGGGCACCCGCGCCCTGATGCTCCGCCACCCCTGGCTCGGGCGGCTCTCCTCGCCGCAGGCCGTGCTCGCCCTCACCCCGAACCGGATGGCCGTCTCCGACCGGGCGCTCGCCGCGCTCGACGGCCTCGGCCTCGACGCCGACACGACCATGGCGGTCTTCCGCACGGTCGCTGCGTACGCGACCGGCACCGCGCACGCCGAGATCGCCTGGCGCCAGCTGCTCGAGGGCGAGGGCTGGGAGGACGGCCACGACGCCCGGTCCGGCCTGGCGCCGCAGATGACATGGCTCATGGGCACCGGCCGCTATCCGCACTTCCAGCGGTATCTGGTCGAGGCGACCCGCAAGGACGACCCGCAGTGGCAGTTCGACAGCGGGCTGGAGGCCGTGCTGGAGGGGATCGCCGCCAGGCTCGGCATCTGAGACCGGCCGTCGGCCGGCGCCGGACGGCCGCCGTCCTCGAGAGCCGCTGGGGCGCGGGCGGAGCCGCCGCGGTGCTCCGCGCGTGCCGCCGGGGGCGGCGAGGAGGGGCGGCCGGCGTCGGCGTCGCGTACGGAAGCCCAGTTCAGGGCCGCCTTCGCGGTCTTGCACCGGTACGGTGTCCGGGCTCGGCGGGGCCGGGAGTGGGGCGGCTGGGCAGTCGGGGCGGAGGCATCATGGGTTCCCGAGGGGCGCCCCGGTCTTTCTCACAACTACGGGGGATGCGAGGGCAGTTGATACCCCCGTACGGTATTGATCCATGAGGACTACAGGGATACCCGTCCCCCCGGCTCTGGTGGGGTTCGTGCTCCTGGTGCTCGCGCTGGCGGCCGTCTCGTACGCGGTGGGACGTGTGGCCGGCCCGGTGGCGCCGGGGCTGCACCGCGTGGAGGAGCCTGGACGCTCCGGCCCCGGCGAGATGGACGACATGCCGGGGATGGACCACGGGATGCGCTCGACGCAGGGGATACGGGTGGTGGTCCGGTGAACGACCTGCCGACCGCCGAACTCCCCACGACCGACCTGCTGATCGGCGGCATGACCTGCGCCGCCTGTGTGAACCGGGTGGAGAAGAAGCTCAACCGGGTCGAGGGCGTGAGCGCCACCGTCAACCTGGCCACCGGCATGGCGCGGATCGCCCATCCGCCCGAGGTGTCGACGGACGAGCTGATCGCGACCGTGGAACGGGCCGGGTACACCGCCGAGTTGCCCGCCCGCGAGCCCGATCCGGACGCGGACGACGGGGAGGGCGACGGCGAAGGCTCAGGCGCGGAAGGCTCCGGCGCGGACGGTACCGGCGGGGACGGCTCCCGCGCGGACCGCGACCGGCTCGTCCTCACTGCGGTGCTCGCCGTTCCGGTCGTCGTCCTGTCCATGGTCCCCGCCCTGCAGTTCGACTACTGGCAGTGGCTCTGCTTCACCCTCGCCGCACCGGTCGTCGTCTGGAGCTCCCAGCCCTTCCACGCCCGTGCGCTCGCGGGCCTGCGCCACGCCACCGCCACCATGGACACCCTCGTCTCGCTCGGCGTCGTCGCGTCCTTCCTCTGGTCCGTGTACGCCCTCTACTTCGGCGGCGCGGGCGACCCCGGCATGCGGATGCCGTTCAGCTGGCTGCCCAGCGCGGAGGGAGGCGCCGCGCATCTGTATCTGGAGGCCGCCGTCGGCGTCCCCCTCTTCGTGCTCGCCGGGCGCCATCTGGAGGCGCGCGCCAAGCACGGCACCGGATCGGCGCTCCGCGCGCTGGCCGAACTGGGGGCCAAGGAGGTGGAGCTGCGGGCGGACGGCCGCCGGATACCCGTCTCCCGGCTGCGTACCGGGCAGGAGTTCATGGTCCGGCCAGGCGAGAAGGTCGCCACCGACGGCGTGGTCGTCGAGGGCAGCTCGGCCCTCGACCTCTCCCTGGTCACCGGCGAGTCGACGCCGGTGGAGGTCGGCCCCGGCTTCCCCGTCGTCGGCGCCGCGGTCAACTCCGGCGGGCTGCTCGTCGTCCGCGCGACCGCCGTCGGCGCGGACACCCAGCTCGCCCGCATCACCCAGCTCGTCACGGACGCCCAGGCGGGCAAGGCGCGCATCCAGCGCCTCGCCGACGCCATCGCGGGCGTCTTCGTGCCGGCCATCGTGACGGTCGCGGCGTGCGTGCTCGGCTTCTGGCTCGGCGCGGGCGCGGACCCGGAGGCGGCCGTCACCGCGGCGGTCGCCGTCCTGGTGGTGGCCTGCCCGTGCGCCCTCGGCCTGGCCACGCCCACCGCGTTCCTGGCGGCCACCGGGCGCGGCGCGCAGCTCGGCGTACTGATCAAGGACCCCGGCGCGCTGGAGCGGCTGCGGCGGGTGGACACGGCGGTCTTCGACAAGACGGGCACGCTCACCACCGGCCGGATGACGGTCGCCGCGACCACCGTGACGCCGGACGGCCCCGACGCGGCGACGGTGCTGCGGCTGGCGGCGGCGGTGGAGTACGGCTCCGAGCACCCCATCGGCCGGGCCGTGGCGGCCGCGGCCCGCGCGGAGCACGGAGTCGCGACCCTGCCCGAGGTGAGCGGCTTCCGGGCGGTGCAGGGCGAGGGCGTGCAGGGGACCGTGGAGGGACGGCATGTGTGCGTACGCAGCCCACGCGTCGCCGTCCCGCTGCCGGACGCGCTGGCCAGCGCGCTGCTGAAGGCCGAGTCGGCCGCGCACACGGCCGTCGTCGTCGAGCTCGACGCCCAGCCGGTCGCCCTGCTGGCCGTCGGAGACACGCTGCGGCCCTCCAGCGGCGCCGCGGTGACCAAGCTCAAGCGCCTGGGCATCGAGCCGATCCTGGTGACCGGCGACGGGCCGGCCGCAGCGCGGGCGGTGGCGCGCGACCTGGGCATCGCCACCGTGCACGCGAGCGTCGCCCCACAGGGCAAGTCGGAGCTGGTGGCCGAACTGCGGGCGGAGGGACGCCATGTCGCCGTCATCGGCGACGGCGTGAACGACGCGGCCGCCCTCGCCGCGGCCGACCTCGGCATCGCGATGGGCAGCGGCACGGACGCGGCGATCGGGGCGGCGGACGTCACTCTCGTACGGGAGGACATGGCCGCGGTCGTCGAGGCGGTGCTGCTGACCCGGCGCACGCTCGCGGTGATCCGGGCGAACCTCGTCTGGGCGTTCGGCTACAACGTGGTCACCGTGCCGCTGGCGGCGACGGGGTGGCTGAACCCGATGTTCGCCGCGCTGGCCATGTCGGCGAGCTCGGTCCTGGTCGTCGGCAACAGCCTGCGGCTGCGGACGCCGGACCGGCCGGGCGGCCGGGCCCGGGGCGGGAGCCGGAGCGCGGCCGGGGAACGGGACCTGCGGCGGACGGGAGTCCTGCGATGAACCCTCTGTCGGCACGGGCCGCGGCCATCCTGGTGCCCGCGGGCGCCTGCGCGGTGACGCTGGCGCTGCTCTTCGCCTACGTCCGCAGCGGCGCGGCCGGAGCGCCCCCTGCCGAGGTCACGGTCACCCGCGCCCGCGTCGTCCAGCCCCTGGAGGCCCGGGACACGGTGGCGTACCTGGACCTCCGCAACACCGGCGGCACGGACGCCACCTTGACCTCGGTCTCGTCGCCCGGGCTCGGGGGCTCCACGATGATGCTGTCGCGGGACGTCGAGACGGACGGGGCGGGCCGGATGAAGGCGATCCCGTCCCTGACGATCCCGGCGGGATCGGACGTGAAGATGTCCCCGTCGGTGGCGGACGTGATGATCGAGGACCCGCCGCGGTGGCGGCTGGGCGAGAAGGTGGAGTTCGTGCTCAGATTCCTCGACGGCACGACGCTGACGACGACAGCGGAGGTGGTCCTGCCGAGCGCGGGCCCGAGCTCGGGCACTCCTGGCTGACGCGGCCGGGGTCAGCGAGGTGCTGGGCGACCTGGCGGGTCCGGGCCAGGCGCGGGGCCTGGCTCCTGGCGGAACTCCGGACGGCCTGGCGGATCCGGACCGAGTACGGGCACCGTGGCGGACCTTGCGGCTACCTGGCTCGGGACCCCGAGCTGCTGGCTTGGCCGGGGTCCCCGAGCTGCTGGCCGACCTGGTCGGGCTCCCAGCCGAGCCCCAGGCGGTCTGGCCGCGTCCGGCCCGGGCGTGGGCGATGTGGCCGAGCTTCCGACTGGCCTGGCTCGGGTGCCGAGCTGCTGGCCGGCCTGGTCGGGCTCAAGCGGAACTCCGGGCGGCCTGGCGGGGTCCAGGCGGCTCCGGGCCGAGCCCCGAGCGGCCTAGCCGCGTCCGGGCCGGGCGCGGTCCAGCTCCCGGCGGAGGCTCCGGGTGGCCTGACCTGGCCTGGCCAGGTCCGGGCCATGCAAGGAACCGTGGCCCGGCTTCTGGCTGACATCGCCCAGGTCCCCCAGCTGTCAGCCGACCTGGCCGGGCTCCGGGCCGGGCGCGGTCCAGCTCCTAGCGGAGGTTGCGGGCGGCATGACCTGGCCGGGTCCGGAGGCCGAGTCCTAGCAGAGGCTCCCCGAGCTGCCGGCCGACCTCACCGAGGTCCCAGCCGAGCCCCTTACCGCGCCCCGCTAGCCCCGCCCCCTACCCCCCGCGCCGGCAGGCGAAGACCGCGTCTCCGGCAGGCACCACACGCTCACCCTTTGCACCAGGTTGTTGGCGAACCCGCCGCGGTTCCATGGCTGTTCGAGCGGCTGTTCGTTGCCGTCGGCGTCTCGCGCCCGGGCGCCGAGCACGTGATGGCCCGGCTCGGCGTCCCAGTACGCCTCCCAGCGTCGCCACGCCCACTCGTGACCGTCGGTCGCCGCCAGCTCGGCCGGGCGCCAGTCGTCGCCGGTGCTCACCTCGACGTCGGTCACCGGCGCGTGGCCCGACCAGGCGCGGCCCTCCAGGCGTACGCGCCCCGGGCGCACCACGCGGGCGCGGGACATGAACTCCGGGAAGCCGGGCGGGATCATCAGGGCGCGCGGCGCGATCCTGGTGACCGGCTCGCCGGGCTCGTCGGCCGACTGCCGCACGCGGTAGGCGACATGCTGCTGGAAGCCGGCGAAGGGCGCGTCGACGACCTCGATGTCGCGCAGCCACTTCACATGCGCCATGCCGTACCACCCGGGGACGACCAGCCGGAGCGGGAAGCCGTGCTGCGGGGGCAGCGGCCGGCCGTTCATCTCGTACGCCACGAGGACCTCGGGATCCTGCCCCATGGCCACCGCCAACGGCAGACTGCGCTGGTAGTCCTGCTCGACGCCCCGCTCCAGGCCGTGGTCCGCCCCGGTGAACACCGTCTCGACGGCGTCGCCCGCCACCCCCGCCTCGGCGAGGAGCCAGCGCAGCGGCACGCCGGTCCACTCGGCGGTGCCCACGGCCTCGACCAGCCAGGGCTGGCTCACCGGGCGGGGCGTCAGCCGGGCCCGGCCGTTGCCCGCGCACTCCATGGTCACGCGGTGGACGATCGCGGGGTACGACCGCAGCGCGCGCAGGTCCAGGGTCAGCTCAGTGCCCACCCGGCCGCGCACGGTCAGCCGCCATGCGTCGGGGTCGGCTGCGGGGATGTCGTAGTGGACGAGCACGTAGTGCAGGCCGACGGGGGTCAGGTCGTAGCGCAGAGCCTCCAGCGGCAGCCCGTGGTTGCGGGCCGCGAGCGCGAGTTCCTCCAGGCTGATGCCCTCGCCGAGGGCCGCGACGCGACCCGGCGCGCTGACATCGCCGAGGCCGTCGACGCCGGTGTCCATGACGTCCATGGTGCTCCTGTGCCGGGCCCCCGGCACCCCGATTGCGGGCCCCGGCGCACGGCGGGACGCTGGAAGTGACCCCTGTCAGGAGATCGCCATGGACGGCTCGACGCTGGAGGCGATGCGGACCACGCTGCGCGGTCCGGTCATCGGCCCCGAAGACTCGGAGTACAACGAGACCCGCAAGGTCTACAACGCGATGATCGATCGCCGCCCGGCCGCGATCGTGCAGTGCGCGGACGCGGCCGATGTGATGGCCGCGGTCGATCTCGTACGCGACTACGGCCTCGACATCGGCGTGTGCGGCGGCGGCCACAGCGGCCCCGCCCTCGGCCTGCTGGACGACGGGGTCACGATCGATCTGTCGCCCATGCGCTGGGTGCGCGTGGACCCCACGGCCCGTACCGCCATGGTCGGCGGCGGCGCCCAGCTCCGCGACCTCGACCACGCGGCCCACGGATTCGGCCTGGCCACGCCCGCCGGCATCATGTCGACGACGGGCGTCGGAGGCCTGACCCTGGGCGGCGGCCACGGCCACCTCACCCGCCGGTTCGGCCTGACCGCGGACAACCTGCTGTCCGCGGACGTCGTGCTCGCCGACGGCGGGTTCGTCACGGCGAGCGAGTCGGAGAACCAGGACCTGTTCTGGGCGCTGCGGGGCGGCGGCGGGAACTTCGGCGTGGTCACCTCCTTCACCCTGCGAATGCACCCGGTCCACACCGTGGGCGTCGCCGTCACCGTCTGGCCGGTCGACGCCACGCGCGAAGTGCTGCGCTGGTACCGCGAGTTCCTGCCGGCCGCCCCGGTGGAGCTGAACGGCTTCTACGCCACGCTGGTCGTGCCGCCGGGCCCGCCCTTCCCCGAGGAGATCCACGGGCAGAAGATGTGCGGCGTGGTGTGGTGCTGGACGGGCGACCTGGCGGCGCTCGGCGAGGTCCTCGCCCCGGTGAACGAGCCGGGCCTGCCGGCCTTCCACTTCACGGCCCCCATGCCGTACCCCGCGCTGCAGTCCATGTTCGACGAGCTGATCCCCAAGGGGCTGCAGTGGTACTGGCGCGGTGACTTCTTCGACCGGATCACCGACGAGGCCGTGGACGTGCACCTCAAGTACGGCGAGAACATCCCGACCGACCTGTCGACCATGCACCTCTACCCCGTCGACGGAGCGGCGGGCAGGGTCGGCAAGGACGAGACGGCGTGGGCCTACCGCGACGCGGTCTGGTCCGGAGTGATCGCCGGCATCGACCCCGACCCGTCGAACGCCGAGCTGATCAGGCAGTGGGCCGTGGACTACTGGGAGGAGCTGCACCCGTACTCCATGGGCGGCTCGTATGTGAACTTCCTCGGAGCGGGGGAGGGCCAGGACAGGGTGCGGGCGACGTACAGCGACCACTACGACCGGCTGGCGGACATCAAGCGGAAGTACGACCCGAAGAACTTCTTCCGCGGGAACCAGAACATCGCGCCGGCGGGCGGCGGCTAGCCCCTGGAGGGCGGGTCGGCTCCGCTCGGTCTCCGGTCTCCGGTCTCCGGTCTCCGTCTCCCGTCGCCTCCGCTGGGCGTCATGGCTCAGGCACGTGACCCGGCGAACGGAGACGAGCAGCCGTGGACGACGAACAGGTCCTCGAGGAGCGCTTCGAGGCCCACCGCGCCCATCTGCGGTCCGTGGCCTACCGGATGCTCGGCTCGGCCGGCGAGGCCGAGGACGCCGTACGGGAGGCCTGGCTGCGGGCCGGCCGGGTCGGCGCCGACCACGTCGAGGACATCGGCGGCCGGCTCACCGCGGTCGTCGCGCGCGTATGCCTCGAGGTGCTGCGCTCGCGCGGGACCCGACGCGAGGCCCCGTTCGACGACGAAGCCGACGCAGCCGCCGCCCCGCGCGGCGCCCCGCACCCGTTGGCCCCGACCGACCCCGAGCGGGAGGCGATGCTCGCCGACTCCGTGGGGCTCGCCCTCCTCGTCGTACTGGACACGCTCTCGCCCGCCGAGCGGCTGGCCTTCGTCCTGCACGACATGTTCGCCGTGCCCTTCGACGAGATCGCGCCCATCGCGGAGTGCTCCCCCGCCGAGGCCCGGCAGCTCGCCGACCGCGCCCGGCGGCGCGTGCGGGGCGCCGTGCCGGACCGCGAGACCGATGTGACCGTGCAGCGGGCGGTCGTCGAGGCGTTCCTCGCGGCCTCGCGCGGCGGCGACGTCCCGGCGCTGCTCGCCCTGCTCGCCCCGGGCGTCGTCCTGCGCGTCGACAGCGCGGCCGTGCTGGCCGGGGCGGGGGACGCGCGGGGCGCGGCGGCGGTGGCCGAGGCGTTCGCGGGCCGCGCCCAGGCCGCCCGGCCCGCCCTGGTCGAGGGCGCGCCCGGACTGGTCTGGGCGCCGGGCGCAGAGCCGCGGGCCGTCCTCGCGTTCACCGTCGCCCATGGACAGATCACCGCGATCGAGCTCCTCGCCGACCCCGAGCGGCTGGCCGCGCTCGACCTGGAGATCCTCGGCGACTGACGAGGCGGGGGCGGGACCGCGCCGGCGGCGGACGGGACCCGCCCGGATGCAGAGTCCCTGTGGACGGTGATGCGTACGGGTCATTCCGCCATCGTCGAGGCGTTCGCACGATCCGGGACGCTCCCCGCCGTATGCCCCCCGCGGCAAAGCCGCAGCGCCCGGCGACCGCCGCCGCCACGGCCGTGACGTGCGGTCATCCGGTTTCGGTCAGACCGCTCGCCGCGCCCGTCCGGCGCGCCGGCGGAGCAGCGTGCGGCCCGGCGCCCGGGGGTAGGACCTGCGAGCGCTGGAACCAGGGGCAGGACCTGCGAGCGCTGGAACGCTGACCCACCAGGAGGCAGTGACGTGGCACAGGCAAAGGCACAGGCACACGGACGGGCCCAGCAGGAGGAACCCAGGATCGACGTCGAGCCGGGCCCCTGGGCGGGCGGGACCGCGCTCAACACGGCCCAGTCCGCGGAGCTGTGCGGCAAGCTGCCCAAGGGACCGTGGTTAGGGATGCCGTTACGGGGGTCCGGCGAGCCGCCTCGCCGGCCGGACGCGGAGTGGGAGCTGACCGGATCCCGGCCGTACCTGGGCCGCTTCGCGACCGGACGCGCGGCGGTGTATCTGAGCCCGTCGCACACCGCCCTCACCCGGCCGATGATCTTCGCGGACGGGTTCGGCCACGGCCGCAGCGATCTGCCCGCCCTGTGGGACCACTTCAACAGGCCGTACGGAGATTCCGGTCAGCGCTTTCTGGACCAGCTGCTCGGCATGGGCGTCGACGTGATCCTGCTGGGCTTCGACGCCCGCCACACCTACGTCCAGGCCAACGCGGGCGTGGCGATCTCCTGCATCGAGCGGGCCAAGGACGAGCGCCGCGGCGCCCGCCCCCTGATCGTCGGCGGCGTCAGCACGGGCGGGCTGATCACGCGGTACGCGCTGGCGGAGCTGGAGTCCGTCGGCGTCGACCACCAGACCGAGACGTATCTGTCGTACGACACCCCGCACAACGGCGCGTGGACCCCGCTGATCCTCCAGCAGCTGGCGCATTTCTTCGACGCGGTGCTCCAGCCCCCGGAGGGCGGGGCGCGCCAGTCCCAGCTGCTGCGGAGCGCGGCGGCCCAGCAGCTGCTCTGGGGCTGGGCGGAGAGCGCCGAGTACTCCGGCCCCCTCGCCACGGCCAGCCCGCTGCGGAGGCAGCTGCTCGCCGACCTCCGGGACGTCGGCGGCTTCCCGAGCCGCCCGCTGAAGCTGGGCGTGGCCAACGGCACGGGCGACGGACTGGGGCGCGAACTGACGCCGGGGCGCACGGCGTTCGAGTGGGAGTGGCCGGGCGTGGCGAGCGCGGCGGCCGTGATCCAGCCGGACCGGGGCCGGCGGATGGAGGTCGGCCATATGGCGGCCGGCGGGAACCAGGTGCGGAGCTTCACCAGCGGCGTGCCGCCGTTCGACGGAGCGCCCGGCGGCACGCTCAAGACGTTCGGGCTGCTGGCGGAGGCGCTCCAGACCCCGATCGCGGAGGCGTACCGCAGGAGCTGCTTCGTGCCGTCGTCGAGCGCGGTCGCGCTGGACGCCGACGAGCACGGCTGGCCGTCCGACCTGTACGCGCGTCTGGAGGCGTTGAGCCCGGGCCGGTTCGCGCTGCACGACTTCGCGTGCGACGGCGAGAACACGGAGCACGGCTCGGTGTCGGCGCCGCTCGTGGAGTGGATCCTGGCGAGGCTCGCGAAGTAGCGGCGGACCGCGCGGCGAGGGCCCCGACCGGGTTGGCGGATTCCCGGGTCGGGGCCTTCGTCGCCGCCTCGTCGTGCCGGGCAGGCTACTCGGCCCAGAAGACGCCGGCGGAGCTGGCGGAGTTGTCGGAGCCGGCGGAGCCGGCAGAGCTGTCGGGGGCCGTCGGGGCGACCCATTCGACGAGCTGGACGACGACGCCGTTGGGGTCGGTCATCTGGAAGAGGTGCTCGCCCCAGGGCTCTTCGCGCAGGGGCATGGTGATGGGAGCGCCCTCCGCGCGCAGACGGGCCTCCTCCGCCGCGAGGTCGGTGACGGTGAGCGCCAGGATCAGACCGGCCGCCTGCTGGTCGCGCTGCTCGGGCGGGAGGACGTCGATGCCCCGGCGGAGCAGCACGATGTCGACGGCCGCGTCCTCGCGGGTCAGGGAGACGAAGCCGTCGGCGGCCGTGGCCACCTGGTAGCCGAGGTGGGCGGTGAGGAACTCGCGGGACGCGTCCACGTCGGCGACGGTCAGGGCGAGGGTGGAGGCAGAGACGTTCACGGCGGCTCCTTGGCGGGTGACGGGCGGCGGCTGTGGCGGTGCGGGGGCTACGGGTCGGCGCTGTGATGCGGCGGGGGCCGACCGGCGGTCGGCGGTCAGTAGGTGCGACGCGGCGCCTGGACCCGGGGGCGTACGGCCGTCGTACGGGGGCCGGTGCGCGGCAGTTCGCGGACCAGCGGCTGAGCGGCCGGGCCCGTCCCGGCGCCATACGCGGCGGCGGACTTCACGGTGTCGAGCCTGGCGGTGTCGAGCTTCGCGGTGTCGAGCTTTCGCATGCGCGGCTTCTTCCCTTGGGTTTATCGGGGCTATTTTTACAACGGGCGTAACTTTACGCACGATGCATGTGATGCGTCAAGCGTATTTTTGCTACGGGTGTAAGATTCCCTCATGGGTATCGAGAACATGGGGCTCCGCGAGTCCAAGAAGCAGGAGACCAGGCAGCTGATCTCCGACCACGCCACCAGGCTCTTCATGGAGCAGGGCTTCGAGCAGACGACCATCGCCGAGATCGCCGCCGTGGCCCGGGTCGCCAAGAAGACGGTCACCAACTACTTCCCGCGCAAGGAGGATCTGGCCCTGGACCACCAGGAGGAGTTCGCCACGACCCTGGCCCGCGCGGTCGCCGACCGGGCCCCGGGGGAGTCGCCGCTCGCCGCGCTGCGGCGGGAGTTCGAGACCGTCCTCCAGGAGCGCAGCCCCGTCGCGGGCTTCGCGGGCCCGGAGTTCTCCCGGATGATCGCCGACAGCCCCACCCTGACCGCCCGCGTGCGCGACCTGCACGACCAGCGGGAGGCCGCCCTCGCCGCGGCGCTGGCGGACGCGGCTCCCACCCCCGCCGACGCCCCCACCCCCGCCGACGCCCAAGCCATCGCCCCCGCCGCGGCCGCCGCCCTCCTCGCGGCCGCCCACCGCCTGCTGTTCCAGCGGATCCAGGACCTCACGCTCGCCGGGGAGTCCAACGACCGGATCGCGGCCGTCCTCGCCCCGGAGGCCGCGTACGTCTTCGACCTCCTCGAGACCGGCCTCGCAGGCCCCTTGGCCTCGGAGAGCTGATCCGGCGCCCCGGCGCCTCCCCACTGCGTGCCTGGTCAGGGCTTTACCCGGGCACGACAAGTAGGTGATGCTGAACCGGCGTTGGCCCCCTGGGGCCGCGAGGGCCCAAGGGGCCCGAGACGTCGGTGTGGCAATGGGGGACATGCGGTGCGAATAGTTCTGCTCGGTTCGGTTCAGGCGTACGCGGACGACGCGTCGCCGATCGCTGTCGGAGGCGTTCGGCTGCGCATGCTCCTGGCCCGGCTCGCCCTGGAGGCGGGCCGCGCGGTGTCCGTCGACGGACTGGTCGACGGGCTGTGGGGCGAGGACCCGCCCGCCGACGCCGCCAACGCGCTGCAGGCCCTGGTGTCCCGGCTGCGCAAGGCCTTGCGCGGGGCGGGAGCGATCGAGTCCGCGGCCGGGGGCTACCGGCTCTCCGTGCAGGCCGAGGACGTCGACGCCCACCGCTTCGAGGAACTGGCCGGGCAGGGCCGACGGGAGCTCGCCGCAGGCCGCTTCGACGAGGCGGCCTCGGCGCTCGGCGCGGCCCTCGCCCTGTGGCAGGGCGCGGCGCTGGCCGACGTCCTGGAGGCCCCGTTCGCCGGGTCGGCCGCCGCGCGCCTCGAGGAGGTGCGGGCCGCGGCCGCCGAGGACCGCTTCGACGCGGAGCTGCGGCTCGGCCGGCACGCCGAGGTGCTGGCCGACCTCGGTGCGGCCGGCGCCGCGCACCCGCTCAGCGAGCGCCTCGCCGAGCTGCGGATGCGGGCGCTGTGGGCGGCGGGACGGCAGTCGGACGCGTTGGCGACGTACGAGGAGATACGCGAGCGGCTGAGCGACGAGCTCGGCGTCGACCCCTCCGCCGAACTCCAGGAGATCCATCTGACCTTGCTCCGCGGCGAGCTGGAGCGGCCCGCGGCCAGGACCGAGACCTCGGCGAGCCGGCTCCCGGCCCGGCTGACCAGCTTCATCGGCCGGCAGACCGAGCTGTCGCAGCTCGCCGGGCTGCTCGCCGCCTCCCGGCTCGTCACCATCGTCGGCCCCGGCGGCGCCGGCAAGACCAGGCTGTCCATCGAGGCGGTCGCCCGGGACCGGGCCTTCGAGCGCGGCCGCGTGTGGTTCGTGCCGCTGGCCTCCGTGGGCGCGCCCGATCAGCTGGCCGACGCCGTCCTCGGCGCGATCGGCTCCACGGACGGCGGCCTGTACGACGCGGGCCCGACCCAGCAGACCGCGCCGGTCGACCGGATGGCCGAGCTGCTCGACATCGGCGACGCGGTCCTCGTCCTCGACAACTGCGAGCACCTCGTCGACGCGACCGCCGAGCTCGCCGGCCGGCTCCTGGAGCGGCTCCCCCAGCTGAGGATCCTCGCCAGCAGCAGGGAGCCCCTCGCCATCACCGGCGAGGCGCTCTGCCACCTCGGCCCGCTCGCCGTGCCCACCGGAGCGCCGGAGCCCGCCGTGGCCGAACAGGCGGACGCGGTACGCCTCTTCGCCGACCGGGCCGCCAGCGTCCGGCCCGGCTTCGCGATCGACGACTCCACCGTCGGCGCCGTGGTGGAGATCTGCTGGCGCCTCGACGGGATGCCGCTCGCCCTGGAGCTGGCCGCGGCCAAGCTCCGCTCGATGAGCGTGGACCAGATCGCCCGCCGCCTCGACGACCGCTTCCGGCTGCTCACCTCGGGCAGCCGGACCGCCCTGCCGCGCCAGCGCACGCTGCTCGCGGTGGTCGAGTGGAGCTGGGACCTGCTCGACGAGCCGGAACGGGTGCTCGCCCGCAGGCTGTCGGCGTTCCCCGGCGGCGCCACCATCGCCGCCCTGGAGGCGGTCTGCGCGGATGCCGCTCTGCCGGTCGGCGACGTGCTGTACGTACTGGACGCACTGATCGAGAAGTCCCTGGTCACCGCCTCCGAAGCGAGCGACGGCGAACCGCGGTACCGGATGCTGGAGACCGTGCGCGCCTACGCGGCCGCCCGGCTCACCGCGTCCGGGGACGACGTCTCCGCTCCCTTCTCCGCGTACTGCCTCTCCCTGGCCGAGGAGCACGAGCCCCGGCTCCGTACGGGCGAACAGCTGGACGCCATCGCGGTCTTCGACGCCGAGCACGCCAACCTGGTCCTCGCGCTGCGGACGGCCGTGGAGGCCGGGGACGGCGCCCTGGCCTCCCGGTTCGTCGAGGCGATGTTCTGGTACTGGGGGGTTCGAGGGATGAACACCCAGCTGGAGGCGGCGCTGGCCGATGTGCGCAGGCTCGGCGCGGGCGACGCGCTGCCCCGGGCGCACTCGCTGGTCAGCGAGGTGGACTCGGCGGGGGCGCGGGAGTTCCATCCCGCGGGCATGCTGCTGCGGATCTCCCGGCTCGCCTTCTCCGAAGGGGAGTCGGAGTCCGCCGACAGCGCGCTGCGGCGGTCGATGGACTCGCCGGACCCCTGGGTGCGGGCCAGTGCCCATCTGGCGTACGACTTCGTCCTCACCGAGCAGGGCGATCTGCGGACCGGCGCCCTCTCCCGCCTGGAGGCGCTGCGCGGCTTCGAGGCGGTGGGCGACCGCTGGGGCCTGGTGATGAGCCTGATGCCGGTGGGCAGGGACCATTCGCTGCGGGGCGAGTACGCGGCGGCCGTCGCCACGTTCGAGCGGGCCGTGGCGCTCAGCTCCGAGCTCGGCACCGAGGACTTCCTCTATCTCAGCAAGGCCAGACTGGCGCGGGAGCGCCGGCGCAGCGGCGATCTGGACGGCGCCCGGCGCGACCTGGAGTCCGCGCTCCGCCAGGCCAAGGAGCGCAGCCACCGGCGGCTCGAGGCCAACATCCTGGTGGGCCTCGCCAATCTGCACCGCCGGGCGGGCGACCTCGGGCAGGCCAACGGGGTCCTCGACCGGCTGGAGGCCCTGGTGCGGCGGCGGGCCATCCCGGTCGAGGTCGCCGAGGACCTGATCGTGAGCACCCGGATGGAGAACCGGCTGGCGGAGGGGGACGCGGCCGAGGCCCGTGCGCTGCTGCCGCAGGCTGCCGCCGCGCTGTTCGCCCAGGGCGCCGGGGCCGGTCTCGCCTGGGTCGCGGAGCTGCTCGGCGGGCTGCTGGCGCTGGAGGACGACCCCGTGGGCGCGGCCGTCGCGCTCGGCATGAGCGAGGTCGTCCGCGGGGCCTTCGACGAGGGCGAGCCGGAGCTGCGGGAGCTGGTCGACCGGCTCGTCGTACGGCTCGGCGAGGAGGGCTACCGGGAGGCGTACCGCGAGGGGGCCGGACTGCCGAGGCAGGACGCGCTGAACCGGCTGGCCGAGAAGGTCGGCCAGCCGGTCGCGTCCTGAGCGAGGGAGATCAGACGCGCGTGCCGCGCGAGGTGGTTCGACTCGCTTCCTGAGCAAGCTGGTTCAGCCCGCGTTCTTGCGGTAGGCGCGCATCGCCAGGGGGAAGAAGACCGCGATCACACCGGCCATCCAGCAGACGCTGCCGAGCAGCGGGCCGGCGACCTCGCCGCCGTTGAGCAGACCGCGCATCGTGTCGGCCATCAGGCTGACCGGGTTGACGTCCGACCAGGCCTGCAGCCAGCCCGGCATGGTCTCCGCCTTGACGGCGACGTTGCTGGCGAAGGTCATCGGCAGGATCACGACGGTCATCAGCCCCTGGACCGTGCCGGGGGTCTTGGCGAGCATGCCGATGTACACCGACAGCCAGGAGAAGCTGAATCCGAAGGCGAGCAGCAGGCCCATCGCGGCGACGGTGGACAGCGGGTCGGTGGTGATCCGGTAGCCCATGACCAGCGCGAGGGCGATCAGCGTGCCGAGGCACACCACGTACCGGACGACGTCGGCCAGCACGGCGCCGATCAGCGGGCTGGAGCGGGCGATCGGCATGGAGCGGAACCGGTCGAACATCCCGGTGCCGGCGTCGGCGTTGAGCGCGGTGCCGATGGCGACGCTGGCCTGGAAGACGGTCATCACCATGATGCCGGGGGCGATCGACTGCAGATAGGCGTGGCTGTCGCCGCCCGAGATGGCGCCGCCGAAGAGGTAGACGAACATCAGCAGGAAGATGATCGGGGTGAGGACGACGTCGACGAAGACGACCGGCGTCTTGAAGAACTTGGTGACGTTGCGGCCGGCCAGGGCGAAGCTGTGCCGCATGGTCCGGCCGAAGCCGGGGCGGAGCGGGGACGCCGAGGCGTGCTGGACGGCCGCGGGGGCGGGGGTGATGGTCTGGGCGCTCATGCCGCGGTCCTCTCGGAGACGGTGTCGGTGGTCTTCTTGCCGTTGCTCTGCTGGTCGTCGGCGGTGCGGCCGGTGAGGGCGAGGAAGACCTCGTCCAGGCTGGGCAGTCGCAGGCCCAGCTCGTCGGCGGCGATGCCGGCCGCGTCCAGCCGCCGGGCCACGGCGGACACCAGCAGCGGGTCTTCGGCGGGGACGGCGAGCAGACCGGTGTTCTGCTCGCGGGAGGGGACGGCGCCGGTGAGCTCGGTCAGGATCTGGGCGACCTGGTCCACATCGGCGGTCAGCGTCGGGCGCACCTGCATGATCTGGCCGCCGACCCGCCGCTTCAGCTCCCCGGGGCGGCCCTCGGCGACCACCCGGCCGCGGTCGACGACGGTGATGGAGTCGGCGAGTTGGTCGGCCTCCTCCAGGTACTGCGTGGTGAGCAGCACGGTGGAGCCGTCGTTCACCAGCTGCCGGACCACGTCCCACACCTCGTTGCGGGCGTGCGGGTCGAGGCCGGTGGTCGGCTCGTCCAGGTAGATCACCTGCGGCCGTCCGACGAGGCTCGCCGCGAGGTCGAGGCGGCGCCGCATACCGCCGGAGAAGGTGCTGATCGGCTTGCTCGCGGCCTCGGTGAGCGAGAACTGCTCGAGCAGCTGGGCGGCCCGCGCCTTGGCGGCGCGCTTGGACATGTCGAGCAGCCGCCCGATGAGCACCAGGTTCTCGGTGCCGGTCAGGGTCTCGTCGACCGAGGCGTACTGCCCGGTGAGCCCGATGAGCTGCCGCACCCGCACCGGGTCCCGCACCACGTCGTGCCCGCCGACGGTGGCGTGCCCGGCGTCGGGCCGCAGCAGTGTGGACAGGATCCGCACGGTGGTGGTCTTCCCGGCCCCGTTCGGACCGAGCACCCCGATCACCTTCCCGGTCGGCACTTCCAGGTCGACGCCGTCCAGTGCGACGAAGTCTCCATAGCGTTTGACCAGACCCTCGGCCCGGATGGCGTACGACATGTGGTTTCTCCCCTTCGGACCCGTTCGGACCCGCTCGCCGTTCTCGATGGACACGACGATGCCGGGGGTGCCTGACAGGGGACGGCCAGCGCGCTGACAGGATCCGCGGACCCCTGTCAGCCCCTGACAGGGGCGGCGCGCCACGGTCAGCAAGGGGCGGCGGGGGACGGGGAGTACGGCGCGGCCGGGGACCCGCGCATGATGCGCCCGGGCCGGGCGGAGGCCAGTGTGCCCGGGAACGACGAAGGCCCCGGCCAGTCGGAACTGGTCGGGGCCCGCGTCTATTGCCCGGTGAGAGCAATGGCGGAGGATACGAGATTCGAACTCGTGAGGGGTTGCCCCCAACACGCTTTCCAACTGTCCGCGCGGCCGTACAGGGGCGTTCAAGGAGGTTCAGTCGGCAGGCCAGACGGGGTGCGCGTACAGAGGCGAACGGGTGCGACCGTCAGCACACTGGACAAAGACCAGGACAACAACTGGATGCCTGCTGCTACTCCTTGCCAGCGTCTTCCTCGCCCTGCGCGCTCTTGAACTCCATATTGGGGTGGGAGAAGCGCCGGTCCCCGCCCACATTTGAGACGACGCACGCGTCACCCGTCGAGTCCGTGTCGACGGCGTCAGCGGACCCGTCCTCACGGATTGCCCACGCCACAACTGGCTGGGAGGACTCCCAGCCTTCGCCCTTGTCGAACCACGTGATCACCCATCCTCCACCGGGTGCAATCCCAACGATCCGGTTGGCCTCGCGGACTTCCTTGAACCCTGCCATCTCGTCGGCGCACATCAGCCGGTTCCGCAGCAGCACCAAAGCCCGCCCTTCGTCGTCCCAGGCATGCACGGGCTTGGTCAGCGTGACGTTGTTTTCATTCACATACACGACTTCCGTAGGCACAGACGGGACGAGCATGAGACCTCCGGGGCAACGGCTGAGACGACTCCTCCCAGTCTCGGAGACCGCGAGCGGCTGAAGGACCGCGTCGCCAAAATCTGTCCGAGAAGTGTCGAGTGCTATGCATGTGGACCAGCCCTTTTCCTGTCGCAGGACGGTTGGGTGAGGGGGCTCGTCGTCGGCATGCGCAGGTGGCGGAGCCTGATCGACTGACTTCTCTGCTTCTACTCAAGCAGAATCTCTTCAGGCCGCCGGTTTGTGATCGTGGTCTCCCGGCCGGTCAGTATGTGCTCAATGCAGGCTCTGAGATCTCCGCCGTGATCGTCCCGGGCCATGCTCCTGAGCTCCCGAGCTAGGTCCAGCCCGTTGATCAGTACGATCGGATACTGGTCTTCGACCATTTCCGTCTGTGCGGCCACAGAGTAGGCCCCGGTTGTGACGTATACACCGATCCAGCCGCGTCGCAGCCGGGCCACGACGCGAGCGATCTGCTCGGCAGTGACCAGGTTGTTGAGCTTGACGCACTTAGCCTGTCCGAGGACGACGAGACTGGTGCCAGCCAGCCTGCTGCCGATGTCGAGCCGGCCTACGAAGTCCGCCCCACCGTCGCCGGACCGACGGGTCAGCCACCCCTCTAGGTAACTGTTCCCGGCCCCGCGCAGCAAACTTGCCGCGACTGCAGAGGCCACGGCCTCGAAGTCGTGCTTCCGCCCGTCGAAGTACTTGTAGATCAGTTCCAGATCCTTGGCCTCGATGGTTCCCGGCTTGGGCCGCTGCTCAGGCACCTTGGTCACCTTGGCCCGGGCAACCCGCCGGCGGAGCCTGGGCAAGGCCGAGTTCCCGTGCTTAACCCACTCACGCCAAGCCCGCGGAGCATGTTCGAGCGTCGTCGCGTCGGTCACGGTTTTGTCTCTGCGGGCGTCGATCCACTCCCATGAGACCTTGTCGTCTTCGTCCGTAAGGTCGATGAGGGCAATGTCGTAGACGTAGTTCGTGAACGTCGTGTGGTCGCTGCCGCCCCACTGCACCAGCCGCTCGGCTCGCTCGATGATGCCCAGCCCGCAGAACTCGACGTGCCCCTTGACCTTGCCGCTGCGCGAGACCGCGCGGAACAGCAGCAACGGGATGGCGGTCGCGCGCTCCTCCGGAGTGTGTCCCTGGTGCCCGGTGAAGGCATCAAGCAGGGCCGCATTGCCGTTAGTTTTTCCGGGCGCGACGGTGGTGGTGGCCTTGTGGTCACCGAAGTAGCGGACGTGCCCGTTGTCCATATCGAACACGTCGTGCCAGGGTGTCTGCTCGGTGCCGGCCTTCCAGGGACTCGATCGAATGAGGATCACAGGCCGCCGCTCCCCCTCCAGCGTCCGGATCTTTGCCATGCCGTTGATCCCGGCCTCCAGCAAGGCCCGGGCAAGCTCTGGTGAGTGAGTCACGTGGTGAAAGTTGGGGTACCCGTCCAGCTCTGCTGGCTCTGGATCCTTACCGGTCGCGTAGCGAAACACTTGACCAATACGCAACTGACCACCCACTTGTGCCCCCACCTCATCACTGGCCTAACGATCTTCGCTGAGAGTAGCGGCGGCGACTGACAAGAGGGGCAGACTGGCACCACGCCAGACGGAGCGCTGGGCAGCGAACCCACGTCACCTACTTCGCATTGCCTGGAAAGCAAAACGATGCACGCCAGCAATGTCTGGCATGCACCGCCAAAGCGGAGGCAGTCTCGCGGCAACGCGCTGGCCTCCTATGCCCCGATGTCGTCAGAGACGAGACGCTTCTAGAGCCGCGATCACGGCCGAAGTATCACCGTCGTACAAGAGGTGCGGTTCGTCTGCCTGAGGGGGGACGAACCGGGTGCGGTACCGCTGCAGGTCGCTCTCGGAGAAGTAGATCGCGTTGGGATCGTTCGCGTGGAACTCGTTGCGCTTGCTGATCCTCGCCCAGAGCTCCTCATGGCTGGCCGCGAGGTAGACGAGGACAGGTGTGGCACCGGCGTCGCTCGCGATGGCGCGCCATCTAGCCCGGTCCTCCGGAGTCCAAAAGCCATGGTCAACGACGACATCGTGCCCCTGCTTGAGCTGCTCACTGAGGTCGGCCGCCACGTCATCCAGGACTGGCCGCTCAAGGGTGGGAAAGACGCCCCGCGGGAAGTCCACGCCATAGACGCCATGTCGCCGGAACATCTCTTCGTCCGGGCACAGCCGTACGAACCCGCGAGCGGTGAGAGCGCGGGAGAGGGTGGTCTTGCCTGAGCCGGGAAGCCCGGCCATCAGGACACAGAATGGCGGGTGTGGGGGCATCGGTCTCGTCATTGCTCGGGAGGTGGTGGCCACCTCGGCTTCGGCCTCGGACGTGATTGTGTCAGTCATGCCGGCCGCAGGCAGTGCCTCTAGACGGTCGTCCAGCACGCTTTCGGGCGTGCCATCCATGACTGTCACGGGGAGACCTCTGACTCCGTGCGCCATGTGCGGCCGGGACCGCCGAGGTCCACGCCGTACTCCACGATGCTGCCCTCGCTGTCGACGAACTTCGCTGTCATCACGACCACTGGCTCCGTGGGCGGGCTGGCAGGATCCAGTTCCAAGAGCCGTGCATACTCCGGCGTCAGCGCATGGGCTGAAGCTGTGTCGATGCGGTGACTGATCGGGTGGCCGGTTACCTGGGCGATGAGCTGGAGAGAGGTTCCCCCCGTCAGACGCTCACTCGCTGCTAGTTGGGGGATCAGCTTCGCGTACCGAGCGGGAATCCAAGACGTGCTGTGAGCCACGATGCCGTGCCGGTCCCTGTAGACCCGGCTACGACGGACAACGTCCGAGCCGGGCTCAATGTCCAGTGCTTGCGCCACTTCGGCGGGTGCGGGCACTACGGCCGCCTGATGCGAGTCGGACCTTTCTCCCGCCCCCCAGCTGGACCCTGTGCGACGCCCTCTGTCCTGCCGCTGGGAGCCCGAAGACATCGGACCGGGCCGGTCCAGCACTTCGGTCCCGATGCCGTGGATGCCTCGAACAAGCCCCTCGTTGCGCAGCTTTCGCAAGGCTTTCTCGGCCGTCGCGGTGCTTACCTTCCACTCTTCCGAAAGGTTCTTGATGCTCGGCAAGAGCGTTCCGGGCTGTAGCTGACCAGAGGTAATCAGCTCCATGTAGTGGGCGGCAATCCTCGCGTACGGCGCTCGGTTGTCGGCCTGGCCTGCCACGTCGCTTGCTCCTTGTCGTCACTTCCCTGGGGTTCCCTAGCTTACCGCTTGACACCGCAGGGAACCCTAGGGAACCTTAGGGATGTGCCCGCCGGTCGGTCCAACTGACCAACGGGTGCCAGACCTTGACACGCCTGGGCTCAGAACTGGCCTGGTCGAGGTAAGGGGCCCGGGACAGAGCGGGCTGAGGGCACCGGATCCCTGGTCAACCGGATGGCTAGGCCGAAAGGCCAGCGTCTCCATACGCCTACAACGGGAGCCCGTGTTCCCGAAGGAGACACCAGCAGCACGCGAGAACTCAGCCCCGGCATCCAGCCGCGAGGGCGCGGGATCGACTCCCGCCCGGGGCACTCCGGCCGCTGCTCGCGGCCGTGCCGCGCATAGCGCGGCTGATCGCCTACAACGGCGCGCGGCCCCGGTGCTGGAACACCGGGGCCGCTGTTCGGGCCGTTCCGCCCTGTGAGAGGAACCACGACCCATGAAACACATCGTTGCTGTTCAAGCGGCTGTTACCCGCGACGGGCACGACGGCGGTCCGACGGCCGCTGAGCTGGACGCGATCGAGTGCGAGATGCCGCTGATCGAGGCGGAAGTCGAGTTGCTGGACGTGCGGATCAGCCTGCTGGACCGCACGCCCACCGAGGTGGACCACCAGCGCATCCGCCGGGCGCGGCGCAAGGTGCTGGCCGCGCGCCGGACCCTGTCGAACCAGGGCCGCACCGCCTCGTCGGCGGTGGCCTGATGGCGGCCGTGTTCACGGCTCAGATGTCCATGCGCGAGGGCCGGTGGCGCTTGTACGTGGTGCTGATGAACACCACCGAGCGGTGGCCGGAGTACCGGTTCGGCCCGGCGGTACCGACGTTCACGGACCGCGTGAACGCGCTCAACGTCCTCGGGTTCGAGCCGCTGCCAGACGCCACGTGGGAGTGGACCGAGGACACCGAGACCCACGACGACCCCGCCTCTCCGGTCATCCTGATCGCTGCAGTCGGGGTGCGTTCACGGACGGGGGCGATCGCGTGAACGCCGTTCAGATCCGTTCAGCGGAGCGTGCACTGTCGGTCGGCACGTGGTTGATCGTGGCGGGCGCGATGCTGTACTCGATCCTCACCGTCACCCCCCTCGCCGCCGCCCACACCCCCGACAAGTGGGACTGGACCGCGCCGATCCTGCCGCTCGTGGTGGACGCGGCGGTCGTGATCGTGGTCCGGCTCGATGCGGTGCTGGCCCGTCTCGGGGGTCACGGCGGCCCGTGGCCGGTGGTCCTGCGCTGGATGACCGGCTGCATGACCCTCGCCCTGAACGTCGCCGACTCCGCCCTGAAATACGACCTGGTCGGCGTGGCCGTGCACGCCGTCGCCCCGCTGCTGCTGATCGTCACCTCAGAGACCGGGCTCGCCTACCGGCGGGCCATCACTGCCGCCGTTGCGGAGCTGGAAGACAAGCAGCGCACGGAGCGGGCGGCCCGTGAGCGGGCGATGGACGAACGGCGCGAGGCCGCGGTACGGCGGGCCCGCGAGGAGCGCGAGCACGCCGCGCTGCTGGCCCGTGAACAGCGTGAGCACGAAGCCCGGTTGGCACGTGAACAAGCTGATAGGGAAGAGCGGGCCCGCCATGAGGAACGCGAGCAACAGGCCGCCCACGAGGCTGCCGAGCGCGAGGCTCGTAAACGCGTTGAACGCGAGCGTGAACAACAGCGGCAGGAGCGTGAACGCCGTCAACGCGAGGACGCCGATCGCCAAGACCGTGAACACGCTGAGCGCGAGGAGCGTGCCGAGCGTGAGCGTGCCTCGCTGCTGGCCCTGGGACCGGCCACGGAGAAGTTCGCCGAGGACCGGGCCCGCAGGCTCGTGCAGGCCGCGTTCCAGTCCAGGCTCCCGGTGCGGGCGGCTGCTGAGCTGTGCGGCTGGTCGGTCGGCTGGGTCTCCACCCGCTACGCCGAGCACCGCGCCCCCGGCCACCCGGCCGCCGCGTCGCCGGCGCTGGAAGGAGCCAGCGCATGACCGCACGCAGCAAGAAGCAGCGCGTCGTGGCAGACATGTTCCCCGGCATGGCCGACCGCATCACCGGACGGCCGCCGAAGGCAGAGGTCGAGCCTGAGGCGCTGACCTTGGACGAGGCGATCGCCCGCTCGTTCGCCATCCTCGATCGGGTCCTGGCCGCGTTCCCGGTGGAGGCCGTGATCGGGCTGTTCTCCGGAGGCAACGACTCGGTAGTCGTCAACCATTTGTTCCGCCACCGCGTGAACGCGATCGCCCACGTCAACACCGGTACCGGTATCCCGGAGACCACTCAGCACGTTCGCGATGTGGTCGCCGCCTGGGGCCAGCGCCTGCACGAGCTGCGCCCCAAGCACTCCTACCGGGATCTCGTACTCGGCAACGTGCTGTCGACGCGAGGGAAGAGCATCGGCCGTGTGGTGTGGAAGGGCTTCCCTGGCCCGGCCGGGCACTCCGTGATGTACCGGCGGTTGAAGGACGAGCCGTTGCAGCGCCTGCGGGGGCAGATCATCGGCCGCCGTGGACGCTCCCGGAACCTCGTCTACCTGGGCGGGATGCGGTGGGCGGAGACCGACCGCAGGTTCCGCAACGCCGAAGAGGTCGACCGCGAGGGTGCCCTGCTCTGGGTCTCCCCGATCGTGCACTGGACCGACGCCCACATGCGCGAATACCGCGCCCGGCATCGCTGCAACCTCCCTCACCAGCACGCCGAACACCAACTCTGCTGGCCCGATGCACTGCCGCTGAACGCGGTCACCGTTCATCTGCACATGTCGGGGGAGTGCCTGTGCGGGGCGTTCGCCAAGCCCAATGAACTCGACGAGATCGAGTTCTTCTACCCCCATGCCGCCAAGCCCCTTCGGGATTTGCAGCGCGAGGCCGAAGCACTCGGGTTGACCGCGTGCACGTGGGGCCAGCGCCCGCCCGGCTCGCGCCGACGTCGCCCGGCCGGGCGACTGTGTGCCAAGTGCGACGGCATCGAGGGACAGGCCGATCTCCTCGCCGAATGGCGCGAGTCCGGTCTGATCACCCCCGGCCAGTACGCCACCTTCACCCGCGCCGACGAGCAGCGCGCCGCCTGATCCCCTTCGACCTGGGAGTTTCGCTGTGTCCAGCCGTACCCGTACCCGCGCCGCGAAGTCGGCGGCGGGTGTCCACACGGTCCGTGTCCCGCGTCAGCGCGGGCGTGGCTCCGACCCGTTAGTGATCGTCGTGCCCGAGCGCCCGTCCCTGACCCGCGAGGCGCTCGGCTTCATCGGCCGCTTGCTCTGGCGCTTCCGCTCCGCCCTCGCCCCGACCGGCCTGTCCGTGGTCGCGTTCGTCGTGGCCGCGCTGCTGCACCTGACCGCGTGGTGGTCCGGTCTCGTGCTCGCCCCCGTCGCCGCGCTGCCGGCGGTGTGGCTGCTGGTCATGCAGCGCCGCCGCCCCGCGCGCGGTTCCACCCTGCATTGGCGCATCGGCCTGACCGCGCTCGCCACGCTCGCGGCCGTGTGGCTGGCGCTGGCCGCCGGGTTCGGCCCGCTCGCCGGTCCGCTGGTGCTGCTGTGGCTGCTCATCTGGATCGCCGCGCAGACCACGTGGTTCATCGTCCGCCCGTCCCGCTGACCTGAGGAGAACCGATGGCGCAGAACACCAACGGCCAGCGTCCGCGCGGGCCTGTGAACGACCCGAAGACCGGCAAGTTCGCCAATGCCGGTGCCGCCGCGGGCGGGTTCGTCGGCGCGCTGGGCGGCTCGCTCGTGCCGCCGATCAACGTCACCGTGAACAACAGCAAGAGCGGCGCGGGGGCGAACGGTCGCCGGCCGCATGCCGAGGCGCTGCTGCCCGCCCCGGAGTTCACCTCCCCGGCGCAGGTGCGGCACTACTGCAACACGCTGCGGGCGGCGGCCGTGACGCTGTCCATCGAGGTCGCGATGGGCTCGGAGATCCTCAAGGGCGTGCTCGCGGCCGTGCCCGACCCGGAGGGGCGGGCGTTCGGCTCGCGCATCCGCGCGGCGAAGGTGGCCCGGAAGCTGAACCGGGCCGCCGACGATCTGAGGGACGCGGCCAAGAACGCCGCCGCCTGCTACTCCGCCTTCCAGCAGGAGTTCGAGGAGGAGATCAACCGGGTCCGTCACCGTGCCCGCAGGCCGCAGCAGCCGCCCATGAACTGGGCCCAGCAGTAAGAGAGGGGGCATCACGCGATGACCAGCAGCAACCGGCGCGGGCGGCACGCCACCGGGTTCCTGGACGACGGGACGACCATGGCCGCCTTCAACGCTCCCGACCACGCCTCCGGTGGTGGTGTGGGCGTCTATCTCCTGAACCGGGCGATGCCGCACCTTCCTCCGTGGCTGGCCGCCGCCGGCGTCGGCATCGCCGGCGGGCTGGGCAGTCTCCAGTGGGCGCAGAGCGCGGCGGCCGGGGTCGGTCTGACCCTGGCGTCCGTCGCGCTGACCGGCGCGACGTGGTGGATGGGCAAGTCCACCACCCAGCAGCGGCGTCTGCACTCCGCCGTCACCGTTGCCGCTGGGTCGACGTGGCTGACGGCCGCGTGTCTGGCCGGGCCGACGGCGGGCCCGCTGGGCGACATGTATCTGATCGGCGGGCCGGTGCTGGCGCTGTCGTGGAACATACGGATGATCCTGCGCCGCAACGCCGACCCCACCGGCCAGAGCGGCGACAAGGGCCTGTTGGAGAAGGTGGGGCTGGCGCGGGCGCAGATCGGCAACGTCACGGTGGAGCCGAACCGGGTCACCGCTCCCATCGCGCTGGAGCCGGGCGAGCAGACGAACGAGGACGTCTCCAAGGCTCTGGGACGCCTCGCGTCCGCCCTGGATCTGCCGACCTCCGCCCTGCGCTACACCCCCAACCCCGACTCCGCGCGGCGCGGCGAGCTGGTCATCGTTCCTGAGGACATGCTCGCTGAGTTCGTGGAATGGGCGGGCCCGTCGAACCTGGGCGGCTCGATCGCCGATCCGCTGGTGATCGGACGCTACGACGACGGCTCCCCCCTCGTGCTCTGGCTCCCCGGCGACCCCGAGGCCAAGAGGAACTCCACCCACGTCCTGATCGCCGGCGGCACCGGGTCGGGCAAGGGCGATGCCGCGTTGAACCTCCAGACGGAGATCCTCTCCCGCCGGGACGTCCTGCTGTGGCTGTCCGACCCGAAGATGTTCCAGGACTTCCGGCCCCTGCTCCCCGGCATCGACTGGGCGGCCGAGGGCGGCACCCCCACCGAGGTCATGGTGGAGGCGATCAAGGCCGCCATCCCGGCGCGGACCGCGTGGCTGGGCAAGCACTCCTACCGCCAGTGGCTCCCCGAGTGCGCCGAGCGGCAGACCAGCACCGAGCACACCTGCCGCTCGGACGGGCGGGCGTGCGGCTGTGAGGGGATGCCGTTCCTGGTGGCGTGGATGGAGGAGGCGGCGAACACCCTCCGGGCTCTGGGGGACGACGTGTTCACCGGGATCGCTCAGGAGGCCCGGTCCGCCGGCGTGTCGCTGGTCGTGTCGCTTCAGCGGCCGTCGTACGACCAGATGTCCACCTCGACGCGGGCGTCGCTGCCGTCGGTGGTGGCGCTCGGCTGCGACCCGCGTGACGAGGGGTTCAGCCTCCCCGAGGCGGTCATCGACGCGGGTGCCCACCCCGGCGCGTGGGGCAACCGCCGGCCCGGCTACTGCTACGTCGTCAGCCCCGGCATCGACGAGACCCGCTATCCCTCGCCGGGCCGGACACAGGCGTTCACGCACCGGTCGGTGTCCCGCATGGAAGTCCTCGCGGCGTGGGCGCAGCGCAACGGCGCGACCGCCGACCCGATTACCGCGGGGGCCGCCTCCGGCGTCGCAGGGCGTGCCTACACCGGCCGACCCGGCGACGAGGCGACCGCACCGGCCGTCATGGAGGAGGACGACATGGACGAAACCGGGTACGGGCCGCTGGTCGATCCCGAGGACGAGGACATCGACCCCGAGGCGGAGCTCCCCGAGCCGGAGCAGGGCGACGACGCTCCGATCTTCGGGCAGGACACGGGCCGCAGGCCGTCCCCGGAGGCAGCCCGCGACCTGTTCGCTCAGGCGCTGGCCGACTTCGAGCGCGAGGGACAGATGGTCGTGGGGCCGGTCGACTTCAAGGACTGGTGCGACGCCCACGGGCTGTCCCGCCCGTGGGTGTCCCAGCAGCTCAAGGAGGCGTACATGGAGGGCCGGTTGAAGGAGACCGGCAAGACCGGACGCTGGCGCATCGTCCCGACCCTGACACCCGCCTGACGCCTGACACCGTCAGGGCCGCCTGACACCCAAACCCCTAGGCAGACCCGGTGTCACGCGCTCCTGACACCACCCGCTGACACCCCCTGACACCCACCCGCACGGGCCCGCGCCACCACCGTGGCGCGGGCCCGCCGCCATCCCAGGGAGGTCCGATGACCGACGCCGAACGGCCCACGGCCGTCGAAGTCCATCACCTGCAACCGATCACCCTGCACCCGCCCACCGCACCGCTCGTACCCATACAGTCCGGCACCGTCCCGGCGGTGCAGAGCATCGTGCTCCCCGACGGACGAGTGATCACGGGCTATGCCCTCACCCCGGCCCCGGTGCCCGTCGAGACGAGGCCGGCCGCGTCTCGGACGGCGGCGAACATCGCGCTCGGCGGCATCGGGTTCGCCGCTGTGTGCGGCGGGCTGGTTCTGCTCACCTCGTTCATCGTCGCGCTGGCCGCGTTCGTCCAGCAGCTCATCGTCCTCGCCGCCGTCGTCTTCGGCGGCTGGATCGCCGTGCAGGTCTTCGGCCACCGCCCCGCAAGCGGCGGGACCACGGTGAACATCCGCAAGGCCGTGATCAAACGGAACAAGTTCTACGGCTAGCTACGCCAAGGGCGGCCCCAGTCCGGGACCGCCCTTGTCAGCCAGTACCCCTCTAAGGAACTGGAGACCAACCAGCATGACTCAACCCACCGACGTCCGGCGAGTGCACGGCTCAAGGCCGCGCGTTCCTGGCTTCCCGCGTGCTGTAGGCGGCGGCATGAGCGAGCACCTGCACACAGCCCGCCGACTCGCGGCCGACGGCCTGCCCGTGCTGCCGCTACGCAAGGGCAAGGTGCCCTTCGGCAACTGCCCGGCGTGCGCAAAGAATGCATGCGGCGGCCGGCCGAACATGAAGACCCCCGGCCCCTGCACCTGCCCGCACCCGTGCCACGGCTGGGCCGCCGCCACGACAGACCCCGGCGTCCTCGCCTCCCCGGCATGGGCGTCCGCGTGGCGCAGGGCCGCCGCCGTCGCCTACCACCCCGGCGGCGGCGGGATGACCGTGGTCGACCTCGACAACGCGGCGGCCGTCGACTGGGCCCGCGCCACCCTGCCCGCCACCCGCACCGTGCCGACGACACGGGGCGAGCACTGGCTCTACCAAGGCGTCATGCGGTCCGTGAACGGCGTCCGTGACGGCGTCGACATCAAGTCCACGATGTCCTACGCCCGGTGGCTCGGTCCCGGCACCAACAGCATGACCGCCCTGCCGGAGGCCGTGCGCGCGCTCGCCGTGAAGGAACCCGCCACGGTCCGGCCGGCGTCGCAGACCATCGCCGTCCCCGCGCGGGCCGAGGGCGGGGAGTGCCGCCACCGCACGCCCGCCTACCTGGATCGCGGGATCGCCATGGCCGAGCAGCGCATCACCGAGGCCCGCAGCGCGGTGCACACCACGGTCTACCGGACGTTCCTCGCTGTGCTGTCCGTCCACGGTCGGTGCGGGTGCCTCACGGACGCCCATATCGCCAGGCTGTTCACCGCCGCGCAGGCCAAGGGCGAGTCCCCCCGGCACTGCGCCGACGCGTGGGCCAACGCCTGCGCGAGTCTGGGGCTGTAGCCATGTCCGACGACGACAAGACCCCGGCCCGCGAGGTCATCGCCGACTACGCCCAAGAGCACTTCCGGTACTTCCGCACCGCCGACGGGACCGTGTTCGCGCAGAAGAACGGCCATCCCGTGGCCCGTCCGATCCGCTCTCAGGGCACCTCGGGCAGCCACCGCCAGGAACTCATGGTCGGCCTGTTCAAGGACGGCTACGGCGTGTTCAACGGGACCGCGCTCAAGGAGGCGTTGGACTTGATCGAGGCACTGGCGATGAGCCAGGACGTGCAGCCCGTACACATCCGCGTCGCGCCGGGATTCGACGGCGCGACGTGGCTCGACCTGGGCCGCAACGACGGGCAGTCCGTCCGCATCCACCCCACCGGCTGGGACGTGCTCACCCCCGACCCGCGCGAGGTGTGCTGGCGGCGCACCCAGCTCACCGGCGAACTGCCGCTGCCCGCCAAGGACACCGACGGCAAGGGCGTCGACCTCCTGCTGCGGCTGTGCAACTTCGCAGGCGCCGAGACCGAATGCCTGGCCGTCGCCTGGCTCATCGGCTGCCTCGGGCCGTCCGTGCCCGTCCCCGCCCCGTTCCTCACCGGCCCGCAGGGCGCGGGCAAGTCCACCGGCGGGCGGATGCTCGTGCGGATCATCGAGGGCATGAGCGGCGACCTGCGCCGCGCTCCGAAGGACGAGGAGAACCTGATCGCGGCCGTGGCCGCCGGATGGGTCACCGCCCTGGACAACCTCTCCCACCTGGCCCCGGATCTCTCCGACCTGATGTGCTGCATCGTCACCGGAGCCGAGACCATCAAACGCGCCCTGTACACCGACGGCGACGTCGTCCGCGCCCGCTACCGCCGCCCCCTGCTCCTGACCGGCATCGACGTCGGCGTCATCCGCCCCGACCTCGCCGAACGCCTCCTCCCGCTTCGCCTGGAACGCCCCCGCGTCCGGCGCACCGAGGCCGAACTGTGGACGGAGTTCGAAGAGGTCCTGCCCGTCGTCCTGGGGTCTCTCCTCGACCTCACCGTCAAGGTCCGCGCGGCCGAGGCCGACATCCCCACCGATCTGCGCATGGCCGACTTCGCCCATCTGTGCGCACAGCTCGACGCGGCGACCGGTCTGGGAGCGCTCAACGCCTACCGGACCAGCCTGGACGACCTCAACGACGACGTGATCGAGGGTGATCTCCTCGCCCAGACCGTGCTGCAGCACGCCGCCGGCATGGATGCGGGCGCGGAGGCACGCATGAGCTCCGCCGAGTGGCTCCACTGCCTCACCCGCCTCTACACCGGCGAAGACTGCCGCCCCCTGCCCAAGGGCTGGCCCACCACGGGCAAAGTCCTCTCCGACCGGCTCAAGCGACTCCAGCCGACCCTCGCCGCCCGCGGCGTCCTCATCGACTGGGGCCGCACCAAAACAGCCCGCTACATCGAGATGACCCGACCGCCGGCACCGCCGTCACACGAGCAGGAGCAGGTGTTCTGACCTGCGGCACCACGACCGATCCGCACAAGCAAGAGGAGCACCACGGGCCAGGCGTGCTCCTCTTGCTGTTCGGCGCAACGCGCCGCCCGATGGTCGCGCCGCGCAGCGGCTCCTTCTTCACGCTCTGCGCCGCGCCGCACCACAACAGACACCCCCCTTCTCTTGTCCGAAGGAAAGGGACGCTGCGTCACCCGCGTCACCCGGCTACGTAGAACGGCCCGTGACCTGCCACTACAGCGGTGACGCAGACGGACAGTGGCTGCGTCATCCCGCGTCACCCGCGTCACCGATGACGGACGGCCCGTGTCACCGGTGACACACGCCCTGCCCCTCTGCGTCACTCAAAACCGCAGGTCAGGCGCGCGAATGACGCAGATGACGCGGTGACGCAGAAATCCACACCTCGGACAGGCGCGCCCTCCGCTACCTCCGCAAGGCCCCCAAATCCTCCTTCGGTTCCAGGGAGATCTCTGCATGGACACGCCCCCCGTCGACGCATTCGACACCACCCTCGTTCTCCTCACCGTCGAGGAGGCGGCCCGTCGCCTTCGTATCGGCCGGACCACATGCTTTGCGCTCATCCGCACCGGAGAGCTGGAGTCCATCGACGTCGGCCGTCTCCGTCGCGTCCCTGCGGACGCGCCCGCCGAATACGTCGCCCGCCGACGCGCAGCCCAACGCGCCGCCTGACGACGCCCGGGGCGGCGGCACTCCCGGACAGGAAAGCCCGCCGCCCCGGTCCCCATCCCGACACCAACAAACAGGAGCCTGCCTGTGGCAGAGAAGAAGAAGGGCACCCGCCGCGCCAACGGCGAATCCGCGATCTACTTCGGGAAAGACGGCCGTTGGCACGCCCGTGTGCCGATGGGCTACAAGGACAACGGGGAGCCGTACCGCCGACACCTGACGCGCAAGACGCGCGAGGATCTGGTCGACGAGGTCAAGAAGCTGGAGAAGCAGCGCGACGCGGGTTCGGCGCGTCAGCCCGGCAAGCCGTGGACGGTCGGGAAATGGCTTCAGCACTGGGTTGAGAACATCGCCAAGCCGACCGTCAGCGAGAACACGTACGACGGGTACGAGGTCGCCGTTCGCGTTCACCTCGTGCCCGGTGTCGGCAAGCACCGCCTTGACCGCTTGGAGCCCGAGCACCTGGAGAGTCTGTATCGCCGTATGCAGGCGAACGGGGCGCGCAAGGCCGGTACCGCTCATCAGGCTCACCGCACCGCCCGAACCGCTCTGGGGGAGGCGGTACGGCGTGGTCACGCGGCAAGGAACGCTGCCGCGTTGGCGAAGCCGCCGCGGATGGAAGAGGACGAATCAGAGGTAGAGCCCTACTCCGTGGAAGAGGTCCAGTGCCTGCTGCTGGAAGCCAACAAACGCCGGAACAGCGCTCGCTGGATGCTGGCACTGGCGCTCGGACTGCGGCAGGGCGAGACGCTCGGGCTGCGCTGGTCTGACGTCGACCTGGGCAACGAGTACCTGAAGCTGCGGCGGAACCGTCTGCGCCCCAGGTACGAGCACGGGTGCCCGGAAGCCTCACCGTGCGGCCGGAAGGCGGGGTACTGCCCGGGCAAGGTGCAGGTCCGGCGCGAGACCAAGAACACCAAGTCCCGAGCGGGCCGGCGTGCCGTGCCCCTGCCTGGTCCGCTGGTCTCGATGCTCCGCGCCCATGCCGAGACGCAAGCGCGCGAGCGGAAGGCGGCCGGCGACCTGTGGGCCGAGTCGGACTATGTGTTCACCAAGCCCCTGGGCGGCCCCTTGAGCCCGAACACGGACTACCACGACTGGAAGCGTCTGCTGGAAGACGCGGGGGTTCGGAACGCTCGGCTGCACGATGCCCGGCACACGGCCGCCACCGTGCTCATGCTGCTCGGGGTCCCGGACCGGGTCATCGATCAGATCATGGGGTGGGAGCCGGGCACCTCCGCAAGCATGCGGGCCCGGTACCTCCACGTGCCGGACGCCATGCTCAAGGACGTGGCCCGGAAGATCGCGGAAGCCATCTGGGGACCGCCGGACACGCGCCCTGTGGACAAAAACCAGGACAACGAGGTCTGAGGACAACGTCGAAGGGCCCCACCGCGAGGTGGGGCCCTTCAACGTATTGCCCGGTGAGAGCAATGGCGGAGGATACGAGATTCGAACTCGTGAGGGGTTGCCCCCAACACGCTTTCCAAGCGTGCGCCCTAGGCCTCTAGGCGAATCCTCCGCGGCAAACAATACAAGACGCTGAGCCGTGCTCGCGAACTCGTTCCCGCCCCGGACATCAGGTACCCTGTGCGGAGCCCCTCACGTGGCGCTATCTGACTGAACTCCCCCAGGGCCGGAAGGCAGCAAGGGTAGGTCGGCTCTGGCGGGTGCGTGGGGGGCGCTTGCGTTCCCGGGCGGGGGCGCTTCGTTCCCGGCGGGGGCGGGCGTCGTCCGAGGGCGGCGCCGGTTGTCAGCGGGCCCCGATAACCTCGTAGGCGTGTCGTCCCTTGCGCTGTACCGCCGCTACCGCCCCGAGTCGTTCGCCGAGGTCATCGGGCAGGAGCATGTCACTGACCCGCTGCAGCAGGCCCTGCGGAACAACCGGGTCAATCACGCGTACCTGTTCAGCGGGCCGCGCGGGTGCGGGAAGACGACCAGTGCGCGCATCCTCGCCCGCTGTCTGAACTGTGAGCAAGGTCCCACCCCGACGCCCTGCGGCGAGTGCCAGTCCTGCCGCGACCTCGCGAGGAACGGACCGGGGTCGATCGACGTCATCGAGATCGACGCCGCTTCGCACGGTGGCGTGGACGACGCCCGTGACCTGCGGGAGAAGGCCTTCTTCGGGCCGGCGAGCAGTCGGTACAAGATCTACATCATCGACGAGGCCCACATGGTCACCCCGCAGGGCTTCAACGCTCTGCTGAAGGTGGTCGAGGAGCCGCCGGAGCACCTCAAGTTCATCTTCGCGACCACCGAGCCCGAGAAGGTCATCGGGACCATCCGGTCCCGGACCCACCACTACCCCTTCCGTCTCGTCCCCCCGGGCACCCTGCGGGAGTACCTCGGGGAGGTCTGCGGGCGGGAGGAGATCCCCGTCGCCGACGGCGTGCTGCCGCTCGTCGTGCGCGCCGGGGGCGGGTCCGTGCGTGACTCGATGTCCGTCATGGACCAGCTGCTCGCCGGCGCCGCCGACGAGGGTGTGACGTACGCCATGGCCACCGGCCTCCTCGGGTACACGGACGGGTCGTTGCTCGACGCGGTCGTGGACGCCTTCGCCTCGGGCGACGGGGCCGCGGCCTTCGAGGTCGTGGACCGCGTCATCGAGGGCGGCAACGACCCGCGGCGCTTCGTCGCCGACCTGCTGGAGCGGCTGCGGGACCTGGTGATCCTGGCCGCCGTGCCGGACGCCGGGGACAAGGGCCTCATCGACGCGCCGGCCGACGTGGTCGAGCGGATGCAGGCGCAGGCGTCCGTGTTCGGGGCGGCCGAGCTGAGCCGCGCGGCCGATCTGGTCAACACCGGGCTGACGGAGATGCGCGGGGCGACCTCGCCGCGCCTCCAGCTGGAGCTGATCTGCGCGCGGGTGCTGCTGCCCGCCGCCTTCGACGACGAGCGCTCGGTGCAGGCCCGGCTGGACCGGCTGGAGCGGGGCGCGACCCTCTCGAGCGGCGGCCCCGGGCCCGCGATGGGGTACGTCCCCGGGCCGGAGTTCCAGGGCCACGCTCCCGTGCCGGCGACGCCTGCCGGGCAGGGCCCCGCCGCGGCGCGCGCCGCCGTACGGAACGAGCCCCCGGCTCCCGCTCCCACCCCCGCTCCCGCGCCGGAGGCCCCCGCTCCCGCCCCCGAGCCCACGCCCGCTCCCGCGCCGACCGAGCATATGGCGCCGGCCGCGTACGCCAGCGCCGCGATGGCGATCACGGCGATCGGGTACAGGCCCGAGGCGGGCAGCGCCACATGCCGCAGTCCATAGGC
>NZ_JBFAYB010000092.1:0-34876 GCF_040681075.1 Streptomyces sp. NPDC051907
CAGGCGCGGGAAGAGGTAGAGCGCGCCCTTCGGCTTCACGCAGGTCACGCCGGGGATCTGGGTGAGCAGGTCGTACGCGATGTCCCGCTGCTCCAGGATCCTGCCGCCCGGCAGCACCAGGTCCTCGATGGACTGCCGCCCGCCGAGCGCGGTGGCGACCGCGTGCTGCGAGGGCATGTTCGCGCACAGGCGCATATTGGCGAGGACGGTCAGGCCCTCGATGTACGAGGTGGCGTGCGCCTTGGGGCCGCAGACCGCCATCCAGCCGGAGCGGTAGCCGGCGACCCGGTAGTTCTTGGAGAGCCCGTTGAAGGTGAGGACCATCAGGTCGGGCGCGAGGGCGGCGGTGGGGGTGTGCGTGGCGCCGTCGTAGAGGATCTTGTCGTAGATCTCGTCGGAGCAGACGATCAGATTGTGCCGTCGGGCGATCTCGGTGAGGCCGCGCAGCATCTCGTCGTCGTACACCGCGCCGGTGGGGTTGTTCGGGTTGATGATCACGATCGCCTTGGTGCGATCGGTGATCTTCCGCTCGATGTCGGCGAGGTCCGGCATCCAGTCGGCCTGCTCGTCGCAGCGGTAGTGCACGGCGGTTCCGCCGGCGAGCGAGACGGAGGCGGTCCACAGCGGGTAGTCCGGGGCGGGTACGAGCACCTCGTCGCCGTCGTCGAGCAGCGCCTGCATCGACATCTGGATCAGCTCGGAGACGCCGTTGCCGAGGTAGACGTCCTCGACGTCCAGGTGGATGCCCTTGGTCTGGTAGTGCTGCATCACCGCGCGGCGGGCGGACAGCAGGCCCTTCGCGTCGCCGTAGCCGTGCGCCCCGGCGAGGTTGCGGAGCATGTCCTCGAGGATCTCGGGCGGGCACTCGAAGCCGAAGGCGGCGGGGTTGCCGGTGTTGAGCTTGAGGATGCGATGACCTGCCGCCTCGAGCCGCATCGCCTCCTCGAGGACCGGGCCCCGGATTTCGTAACAGACGTTTGCGAGCTTCGTGGACTGGATCACCTGCATGTCCGTGAGCTTACGGGCGCGTAAAGCTGATCGCTGCGTGTTTTGCCCCACGGGGTGATGGCGCGAATGTCCGGTTTGTTGCTTCTCTTGGCGGGGGAGGCGAGATTCCTTCGAAAGGTGCGCTCGGGGGCGCGGGGAGCCTGCGGATCAAATGCGCGATCGGGTCGAAGGAAATGGCCGGGTGTTGCCCTCGTCACCCCCGCAGGCCCGCGGCCGGCGCGGGGTCGAGGTCGCCGAGCCGGGTGACCAGGGCGCCCCTGCTCACCCACCCCGCTCACCCGCCCCGCTCACCCGCCCCGCTCACCCGCCTCGACGGCAGCGCGGCCCGCCTGGCGGGGGATACCAGGCGGGCCGCGGTCAGTGGCGCCGGTGCTACCAGCGGCTGGTCTCGCCGAAGAAGTCCTCGATCTCCACGGCCGAGCCCGCGGCCTTCGCCGTGCGGAACACATGGAGGCCGACCGCCAGGTCCAGCACGCCCAGACCGAACGGCGAGAAGATCACCGGCTTGTCCGAGCCGACCGACACCTCGCCCTTCACCACCTGGGCGAGCGTGCCCGTGATGAAGTCGCGGCCGCCGTACTTCTGCTCCGCCAGGTGCGGCGAGGTGTTCGCCTTCAGGCAGTGGTCGACGTCGTCCACGATGTTGTACGCGCCGTCGATCAGCTCCGGGCCGATGTCCCGCAGCGAGATGTTCAGCACGACCTGGCCGGGCGCGAAGGCGTCCGGGTCGACGATGTACGGCTCCGCGGCCGTCGTCGCCAGGACCACCACGTCGGCCCCGGACAGGGCGGCGGACAGCGAGGACTCCGTGGCCGCCGGGTAGCCCAGCGACTCGGCGGCGTACGACGCCAGGGCGGAGCCGTACTCCTCGCTCTTGTCGTGGACCGTGACCGAGGAGACCGTCCAGTCGCGGGAGGCGAAGAACTCCAGGATGTTGCGGGCGATGATGCCCGCGCCGACCACCGTCAGCTTGCCGGCGGTGCGGCCGCCGGTGAGCTGCTCGGCGGCGAGCACCGCGGAGGCCGCGGTGCGGGCCGCGCTGATCTGGGAGGCCTCGAGGCAGGCGAACGGGTAGCCGGTCTCGTAGTCGTTGAGCAGCAGCGCGGCCGACGCGCGCGGGATGCCCCGCTCGATGTTGGCCGGGAAGCTGCTGATCCACTTGATGCCGGAGACGTCCGCCGAGCCGCCCAGGTGGGCGGGGAGCGCGATGATGCGGGCGTCGGGCTTCTCGGGGAAGCGCAGGAAGTAGCTGTCGGGGTTCACCGAGTCGCCCGCGTGGTGCGCGAGGTAGGTGTCGCGCACGACGTCGACGATCTCGGGGCGGGACGACCCGATGATCTCCCGGGCCGTCTTGCCGCCGATGACGCTGAACTCGTACATGGTCGAAGTCCTTGTTCGGAGAGTTCGGAGAGTGCGAAGAGCTCGGAGAGTTCGGAATCCGCAGGTCAGTGGTTGACGAGCGGGGTGCGGTGGGCGCCCGCGGGCTGGCGCCCCGGCTCGGGGGCCTCGGCCGCCGCCTCCTCGCCGTGCGAGAGCTCCGGCAGCCACTTCAGCCAGCGCGGCAGGTACCAGTTGGACTCGCCCAGCAGGGCCATGACGGCCGGCAGCAGGACCGCTCGTACGAGCGTCGCGTCCAGGAAGACGGCGACCGCGAGGCCGATGCCCAGCTGCTTGAAGTCCTGCATGGACAGGGTCCCGAAGACCGCGAAGACGGCGACCATGATCATGCCCGCGCTGGTGACGACGCCCGCCGTGGAGCGGATGCCGTGCGCGACGGCCTTGATGTTGTCCGCGCCGCGGTCGTGGGCCTCGCGGATCCGGGAGACCACGAAGACGTGGTAGTCCATCGAGAGGCCGAACAGGACCACGAAGACGAACAGCGGCATCCAGGACTCGATCGCGCCGACCGCCGTGGTGCCGACCAGCTCGTCGCCCCAGCCCTTCTGGAAGACCGCGGTCATCACGCCGTACGCGGCCGCCACCGACAGCAGGTTGAGGACGATCGCGGTGATCGCGACGACGACCGAGCGGAAGCAGAGCAGCATCAGCAGGAAGCTGATGCCCATGACGAAGGCGAAGACCGGCACGATGCTCGACTTGAGCTGGTCGTTGTAGTCGGTCGAGAAGGCGAGGTCGCCGCCGACCGGGGCGTCGGAGCCCGAGGCCTTCGTCAGCGTCGCCGGGATGATGTCGTCGCGCAGCGTCTCCAGGGCCTTCACCGAGACGGCGTTGCGGCCGTCGCCGGCCAGCGGGGCGCTGATCACCGCGATGTTCTCGCCCTTGTGGACGGTGACCTCGATCGGGTTCATCACCTGCTTCGAGGCGAGCGCCTGCTTCTTGAACTCCTCGATGGCCTGCGTGGAGGCCGGCGAGGCGATGGCGGACGCCTTGTAGACGATCTGGGCCGGGGCGGGCGCGCCCGGGAAGGCCTTCTCGATCCGCTGAGCGGTCGTCACCATCGCGTTGTCGGCGGGCAGCAGCTGGTCGAAGCCCAGCTTCTCGGTCTTCATGGAGAGCGCGGGCGCGGCCAGCGCCAGCAGCGCGCCGATGCCCAGCAGCGCGAAGAGCGCCGGGACCTTCAGCACGGCGCCCAGCAGCCTGCCGGGACGCTCGTCGGCGTGGCGGACGCGCGCCTTCTTGCGGAAGCCGGGGATGCGGCCCAGCTCGACCTTGTCGCCGAGCATCGCCATCACGGCGGGCAGCACCGTCATGGAGCCGAGGACCGCGATCAGCACGACCTCGATGGTGGCGATGGCGAAGCCCTCGAAGACCGTGAGGCCGGAGAAGAACATGCCGGCCATGGCGACGGCGACGGTGAGGCCGGAGATCAGCACCGAGCGTCCGGAGGTCGCGGCGGCGATGTGCAGCGCGGTCGCCTTGTCGCGGCCGGCCGCGCGCTCCTCGCGCTCACGACGGATGTAGAACAGGCAGTAGTCGACGCCGACGGCCAGACCCATCAGCAGCATCACCGAGTTGGTCATGGCGTCGACGGGCACCAGCTGGCTGGAGAGGGCCAGCAGGCCCATCGCGGCCACGCAGGCGGTGATCGCCAGCACCAGCGGCAGCACCGCGGCGAGCACCGCGCCGAAGACGACCAGCAGGATGCCGAGCGCCACCGGCACGGCGGTGAACTCGGCGCGGGTGAAGTCCTCGCCGAGGGAGTCGTTGATGCCCTTGAGGCCGCTGGCCGCGCCGTACTCGCCGAGCGTGACCTGCGGGTGCGCCGCGTCCGTCTTGGCGATCGCGTCGAGGACCGGCTCGACGCGGTCGGCCGCGGTGTCCGGGTCGCCCTTGACGGCGAACTGGATCAGCGCGTCGTGCTGGTCCTTGGAGACCGCGCCCGTCTTGTACGGGTCGCCGATCCGCTCGGCCAGACCGGTGCCGTCGACGGCGGCGACCGCGTCGGCCACGGCCTTCTTGAACTCCGGCTGGTCGGCGGTCAGCGCGTCGCTGTGGACGAGGACCATCTCGGGCGCGGGGGTGCGGATGTCCGCGTCGACCAGGATCCGGGCCGCGCGCCCCGACTCGCCGGTGCCGTAGTCGGCCTCCGTGAGATTCTGCTGTCCCGCCATGCCGCCCAGCACCGTGAGCGCGATGACGGCGAAGAGCCACCCGAAGACCGCGGTCTTGCGGTGCCGGGCGCTCCAGCCTCCCAGTGAAGCCGCCAGATTGCGTTGACTCGCCATTACCTCTCCCGATGAGGACGTCTCACTTCATGTGATCCGCATGTGATCCGCAGTCGTGTGGTGATCGACGGTGTTGTGATCGACCGCGGTGTGCGACGGGAATCAGCGTAAAGAAATAAGAAGGTCAACTCCGGCTGCGGAAGTGGCAGTTCAGTGCCGTTGCAGCATCCTGCCAGCGGCCCTTTGCAGGAACCTGCACAGGCAGACTTCGGACAACCTTCGCGCGTTCCTTCCGGCCATCCCCCCAGTTACGTTCAATTCCCGTCGGAAGACTCAACGAATTCCAAGAAGGGGGGAAGGCGTGAATACCGCGATCGAGGCCGAAGGTCTGACGAAGCAGTACGGAAGTCACCGTGCCCTCAGCGGCGTGGACCTGTCGGTCCGAGCGGGCACCGTGCTCGGTCTGCTGGGGCCCAACGGGGCCGGCAAGACCACCACGGTCAGAATGCTCGCCACCCTGCTCGAGCCGGACGCGGGCTCGGCCCGCGTCGCCGGCTTCGACATCGTCAAGCAGCAGCGCGAGGTCCGCCGCCGGATCGGCCTCGCCGGACAGTACGCCGCCGTCGACGAGCTGCTCACCGGCCGGGAGAACCTCGTCCTGCTGGGCCGGCTGCTGCGGCTCGGCCGCAAGGGCGCCCAGGTGCGCGCCGCCGAGCTGCTGGCGCAGTTCGATCTCGAGGAGGCGGCCGACAGGCCCGCCAAGGAGTACTCCGGCGGCATGCGCCGCCGGCTCGACCTCGCGACCTGTCTGATCGCCTCGCCCGAGGTGCTCTTCCTCGACGAGCCGACCACCGGTCTCGACCCGGCCAGCCGCGCCACCCTGTGGCGGATGGTCCAGGAGCAGGTCGACAGCGGCGTCACCGTGCTGCTGACCACCCAGTACCTCGAGGAGGCGGACTTCCTCGCCGACCGGATCCTGGTCATCAACCACGGTCAGGTCATCGCCGACGGCACCTCCGACGAGCTGAAGCGGAAGGTGGGCGGCGAGCGTCTGGAGGTCTCCGTCGGCGAGGCCGCGACGCTCTCCTCGGCCGCCTCCGCGCTGGCGCCGCTCGCGCTCCAGCCGCCGGAGCTGGACGAGCGCCAGCGCACCGTCTCCGTACGGCTGCCGGACGGCATGGGGGCGCTGGCCTCGGCGGCCACCGCGCTCGAATACTCCGGCGTCCGCGTCGAGGAGTTCGCGCTGCGCCGCCCCTCGCTCGACGACGTCTTCTTCCACCTCACGGGAGAGGCAGCCACGGACCCGTACGCAAAGGAAAAGGAAGCGGAGGCCGCACGATGAGCTCGGCGCTCACTCACGGCAGCGATGTCCTGGCCCTCACCGGCCGCCATCTGCGCCATCTGCGCCGCACCCCGGAGAAGATCATCGGGGTGGCGCTCACGCCGGTCGCCATGGTGGTGATCCTCGGCTATCTCTTCGCCACGGTCGTCGAGGTGAAGAACAGCGGCGGCCAGTACCGCGAGTACATCATGGCCGGCGTCTTCGCCCAGGTCGGCCTCTCCTGCATCGGCATCACCGCGATCGGAGTCGCCGGCGACCTGGGCAAGGGCCTGATCGACCGGTTCCGCTCGCTGCCCATGGGGCGCGCGACCGTCCTGGTCGGGCACACGCTCGCGGACCTCGTCACGGCCGCCATGAGCATCCTGGTGGTCGCCCTGACCGGGCTGCTGGTCGGCTGGCGCGTCCACGGCACGTTCGGGGAGACCGTCGCCGGATTCGCGCTGCTGCTGGCCTTCGCCTACGCCATGCTCTGGGTCGGCGCGCTGCTCGGCATGGTGATGCGCAACCTCGAGGCGATCAACGGGATCGCGGCGCTGCTGCTGGTCCTGTTCTCGTTCCTGTCGAGCTCGTTCATGCCGCTCTCCGGCCTGCCCGCATGGCTGCGCACGGTCGCCGAGTGGAATCCGGTCAGCGCGGTCTCCGAGGCCTGCCGCCAGCTGTGGGGGAACACCGAGCCCGTCGCGTCGGGGAGTTACCCCGTGGAGCACCCGGTGATCGTCTCGCTGATCACGCTGAGCGTTCTCATTGCAGTTCTTGTACCGCTGAGCCTGCGTGTGTATCGCACGTCGGCCGCGCGATGATCTGGTCGATTTGGGGGAGTCATGCCGGTCATATCGGCGCCGCAGGAATTCAACACCGAAGACCTGTACGTCAATCTCCGTGAAATGTACGGAATCCCGCTGCACTTGAAATGCGAGGGATTCAATTTCGCGGGTTCCATCAAGCTGAAAGCCGCCGCCAGCATGATCGAGGCGGCCGAGCGCAGCGGTGCGCTCACCCAGGACTCGGTCCTGGTGGAGTCCTCGTCCGGAAACCTGGGAGTGGCGCTCAGCGTCATCGCCGCGGCCAAGGGCTACCGCTTCATCTGCGTCGTCGACTCGCGGACGAACCTGGCCACGCGCAAGGTCATCGAGTCGCTCGGCAGCGAGGTCCACACGGTCTCCGAGCCGTCCGCGGAGGGGGGATTCCTCGCGGCCCGGCTGGAGTACGTACGGGGGCTGCTGGCCTCCGACCCGCGCTACGTCTGGCTGAACCAGCACGCCAACCCGGACAACTGGCGGGCCCACTACCGCACCACCGCCCCGCAGATCGAGAAGCAGTTCCCGGACCTGGAGCTGCTGTTCATCGGCGCCGGCACGACCGGCACCCTGATGGGCTGCGCCCGCTACTTCAAGGAGCAGCCCCGCCCGGTCACCGTCGTCGCCGTCGACAGCGTCGGCTCGGTCACCTTCGGCGGACCCGCGGGCGTCCGCATGATCCCCGGCCTGGGCACCGGCGTCCGCCCCGCCCTGCTCGACACGTCGTTCGTCGACGACGTCGTGCACGTGCCCGAGGGCGACACCGTGCGCGCCTGCCACACCCTCGCCCGCGGCGGATTCCTCTTCGGCGGCTCCACCGGCACGGTCGTCAGCGGCGCACAGCGCTGGCTCGGCGAGCACCGGCCCGGCAAGGACGTCACCGCGGTCGCCATCGCGCCCGACCTCGGCGAGCGCTACCTCGACACCGTCTACCAGTCCAGCTGGGTCCGTGATCTGTACGGAGACCTCGACGGCGACGCCGCGGACGCCCACGGCCAGGAACTGACCGATCTCTCTACTGGAGCACTGCAGTCATGACCCCCAGTCACCCCGCGCAGCAGCTGCCGCTCTCCGCCGCGCAGCGCGAGATGTGGTACGGGCAGCAGGCGGACCCGGGCAACCCCGTGTTCACCATGGGCGACTTCCTCGAGCTGCACGGCCCGCTCGACGCCGCCCGCCTGACCGCGGCCTGGCAGGGCGTGCTGCGGGAGGCCGCCACGCTCCGCGCCCGCTTCACCGAGCACGACGGCGAGCCGCGCCAGTCCTTCGCGCCGCTCGAGGAGCTCCCCGTCGAGAGCGTCGACCTGTCCGGCGAGGACCGGCCGCGTCGCGCCGCCGAGGAGTTCATGCGCCAGGACCTGCTGGTCCCGCCGGACCTCGCCGTGCCGACGCTGCGCTCGGTGCTGCTGCGGCTCGGCCCGGAGCACACGGTGTTCTACATCCGCGTCAACCACATCCTGGTCGACGGGTTCAGCCGCGTCCTGATCTACAACCGGCTCGCCGCGCTGTACGCCGACCCGGACTCCGCGGAGGGGGCGTTCCCCGACCCGCGGACGCTCCTCGACGACGAGGCCGCCTTCGCCGAGACCGCGAAGTACGCCAAGGAACGCGCCTTCTGGCAGAGCCGGTTCGCGACCACGCCGGAGCCCGTCAGCCTCTCCACGCGGCCCCTGGTCCCCGCCCGCCGGTCGCTGCGCCGCGAGGCGCTGCTGCCCGCGCGGACCGTCGAGCGCCTGCGGGCGCTGGCCTGGGACACCCGGATCACCTGGCAGACGCTGCTCATCGCCGCCACCGGCGCGTACGTCCAGCGGGCCGCGGGCGTCGAGAGCGCCCTGCTCACCCTCGCCGTGCCGGCCCGCGCGACCGCCGCCGCCCGTCTGGTGCCCGGCATGCGCGCCAACTTCCTGCCGCACCCGGTCCGGGTCCGCCCGGGGCAGAGCGTGGCCGAGTTCCTGCGCGAGAGCGCCGGCGAGCTGCGCGCCACCCTGCGGCACCAGAACTACCGGGGCGACCAGGTCCGCCGCGACCTCGGCTTCACCGGCGACGCGGGCCGCTCGCTCGGCCCGACCGTCAACGTCCTGGAGTCCGGCTTCGACTTCGCCTTCGGCGCGTGCGCGGGACGGCTGCACAACCTCTCGACCGGCCCGGTCGACGACATGCAGATCATCTATCTCGACGCGGCCGGCGACGGCTACGCCGTACGCCTGGACGCCAACCCCGCCCTCTACACCGAGGACGAGCTGGACCTGCACCAGCGCCGGCTGTTCGGCTGGCTGGAGAAGATCGCGGACGCGGGCCCGGACGGGCTGCTCGGGCAGCTCGACGTGCTGCTCCCGCACGAGCTGGGGGTGCTCGGCGAGGAGTGGAGCGCGACCGCCGCCTTCGACGGCGCGGAGTCCGTCGGCGTGGTCGAGCGGGTGCGGGCGCACGCTGCCCGGACGCCGCACAAGACCGCGGTGCAGGACCCGGACGGGGACGTCTCGTACGAGGAGCTGGTCGCACTGGGCTCGGCGTTGACGCGTCGGCTCCAAGCTGCCGGCGCCGGTCCCGACCGTCGGGTCGCGGTGCTCTGCGAGCCGGGCGTGCCGTTCGTGGCGGGCGTGCTGGGGGTGCTGGGCGCGGGCGCCGCATGGGTCCCGCTGGACCTGCGCGCCCCCGTGGCGCGTACGGCCGCGCTGCTCGACGACAGCGGCGCCGACGTGCTCTACGCGGGACCGGGGCAGGAGGCCCTGGTCGAGGAGATCACCGCCCGGGCGAGCGCCCAGCCGACGGTGGTGGCCTGGGACGGGGCGCGCGACGCCGCGGCGGCCCTGGCAGAGCCCGCCGGCGCCGACGACGACCTCGCGTACGTCATCTTCACGTCGGGCTCGACGGGGAAGCCGAAGGGCGCGATGGTCCACCGGCGGGGGATGGTCAACCACCTCCTCGCCAAGGTCCAGGACCTGGGCATGTCGGCGGCTGACGTGGTGGTGCACAACGCGCCCGTCACCTTCGACATCTCGGTCTGGCAGATGCTCTCGCCGCTGGTCGTCGGCGGCCGGCTGATCGTGGTCTCGCGGGAGACCGCGTCCGACCCGCAGGAGCTGTTCGGGCGGGTGCTCGCCGACGGCGTCACCGTGCTGGAGGTCGTGCCGTCGCTGCTGCGCGCGGCCGTCGACTCCTGGCAGGCGGGCACGCCTCAGCCGTCGCTCGCGCCGCTGCGCGCGCTGATGGTCACCGGCGAGGCCCTGCCGGCCGACCTGGCCCGGACCTGGGTCGAGCTGGAGCCCGGCATCCCGCTGGTCAACGCGTACGGCCCCACCGAGTGCTCGGACGACGTCACGCACGCGATGATCGGCGCGGGCAGCGAACTGGGCGCGCGGGCGCCGATCGGCCACCCGGTGCGCAACACCCGGCTGTACGTGCTCGACTCGGTGCTCAGGCCGGTCGTGCCGGGGGTGCCCGGCGAGCTGTACGTGGGCGGCGTCGGCGTCGGCCGCGGCTACCTCGACGACACCCGCAAGACAGGGGTCACCTTCCTCGCCGACCCGTACGCGCAGCTCCCGGGCGCGCGGATGTACCGGACCGGCGACCGCGTGGTCCAGCGTCCGGACGGACAGCTGGAGTTCCTGGAGCGGGTCGACCACCAGGTCAAGATCCGCGGCCACCGCATCGAGCTCGGCGAGGTCGAGGCCGCGCTGCGCGAGGTGGACGGGGTCTTCGACTCCGCCGCCGCCGTGCACGACGGCCGGCTCGTCGGCTACGTCGTCGGCAGCACCGAGAACGTCAAGTCCGCGCTCTCGGCGGTGCTGCCGGACTACATGGTCCCCAGCGCCCTCGTCGCCCTCGACGCGCTCCCGCTGACCGCGAACGGCAAGGTCGACCGCAAGGCCCTGGCGGCCCCCGACCCGGCGGCCGTCTCCGCCGACCTGCGCGCTCCGCGCACCCCGCGCGAGCAGGCGCTGTGCGAGATCTTCGCCGAAGTCCTCGGCCTGCCCGCCGTCGGCATCGACGACGACTTCTTCGACCTCGGCGGGCACTCGCTGCTCGCCACCAAGGTCGCCGCCCGCATCCGCGCGCGGCTCGGCGCCGAACTCGCCATCCGCACCTTCTTCCAGGCCCGCACCGTGGCCGAGCTCGCCGACTGGCTCGACGACGCCGACCCGGCGACGACGGCCGTGCGCCCCGCGCTCACCGCCGCCGCCGTACGCCCCGAAGAGCTGCCGCTCTCCCCGGCCCAGCAGCGCCTGTGGTTCCTGGACCAGCTGGAGAACGGCTCCGCGACCTACCACCTCCCCTTCGCCGTACGGCTGACGGGAGCCCTGGACGCGGACGCGCTCGGCCAGGCGCTCGGCGACGTCGTCGCCCGGCACGAGTCCCTGCGGACCGTCTTCCCCGACACCGGAGGCCGGCCCCGCCAGCAGGTGATCCCCGCCGACGAGGCGCGCATCGCCCTGCCCGTCACCGCGATCGCCGAGGACGCGCTGCCCGCGGCCCTGACCGCCGCCGCGGTCCGCCGCTTCGACCTCGCGTCCGAACTGCCGCTGCGCGCCGAGCTGTTCTCGCTCGCGCCCACCGAGCACGTCCTGCTGCTCGTCCTGCACCACATCGCGTCGGACGGCTGGTCGATCGGCCCGCTCGCCCGCGACCTCGCCGAGGCGTACGCCCTGCGGCGGGAGGGCGCGGCCCCCGCGTGGGCGCCGCTGCCCGTCCAGTACCCCGACTACACGCTCTGGCAGCGCGAGCTGCTCGACGCGGTCTCCGACACCCAGCTCGCCTACTGGAAGGAGGCCCTCGCCGGGCTTCCCGAGGAGCTGGAGCTGCCGACCGACCACCCGCGCCCCGCGGTCTCCACCCACCTGGGCGCGACCGTCGAGTTCCGCATCGACGGCCCCGCGCACACGGCAGCCGCCCAGCTGGCGCGCCAGCAGGGCGCGAGCACCTTCATGGTGGTCCAGGCGGCGCTGGCGACCCTGCTCTCCAAGCTGGGCGGCGGCACCGACATCCCGCTCGGCACGCCTGTGGCGGGCCGCACCGACTCCGCGCTCGACGAGCTGGTCGGCTTCTTCGTCAACACCCTGGTCCTGCGCGCCGACCTGTCCGGCGACCCGACCTTCCGGGAGCTCGTCGACCGGGTGCGCGGCGCCGACCTGGCCGCCTACGCACACCAGGACCTGCCCTTCGAGGCGCTGGTCGAGGCGCTCGCCCCCAGCCGCTCCCTGGCGCGGCAGCCGCTGTTCCAGACCATGCTGGCGTTCCAGAACAACGCGTCGGCCGAGCTGGCCCTGCCCGGCCTGGAGCTGGACGTGACCCCGGTCCGCACCGGCGCCGCCAAGCTGGACCTCGCCTTCGAGCTGACCGAGCGGCACACCGCCGACGGGTCGCCCGACGGCATCGACGCCGTACTCGAGTACAGCACCGACCTGTTCACGGCCGAGACCGCGCAGTCCATCGCCGACCGGCTGACCCATCTGCTCGGCGCGCTGGCCGGCGACCCCGACCGCCGCCTGGGGCAGACCGACGCGCTGCTGCCCGCCGAGTCCGCCCGCATCCTGGGCGAGTGGGCGGGACCCACCCAGCACGTCGACGTCGCCGCCGTGCACGAGCTGTACGCGGCCAAGGCGGCCCAGCAGCCCGCGCACCCGGCGCTCGTCTTCGGCGACGTCACCCTGACGTACGCCGAGCTGGACGCCCGCGCCAACCAGCTCGCCCACGAGCTGATCGCCCGCGGGACCGGCCCCGGCGACCTGGTCGCCCTGCTGCTGCCCCGCTCGCCCGACATGGTGATCGCGCTGCTCGCCGTGCTGAAGGCCGGCGCGGCCTACCTCCCGATCGACGCGGCCTACCCGCTGGACCGCATCGCCTACATGCTCGACGACTCCCGGCCGGCGCTCGCGCTCACCATGGCCGCCGAGTCCGCCGGCCTCGGCGACTCGACCGTGGACCGGCTGCTGCTGGACGAGCAGAGCGTGCGCACGTCGGTGGCCGCGCGCCCCGAGCGCGCCCCGGCCGACGCCGACCGCTCCTCGGCCCTGACCCCGCTGCACCCGGCGTACGTCATCTACACCTCGGGCTCCACCGGCCGCCCCAAGGGCGTCGTCGTCGAGCACCGCACGGTCGCCGTGATGGTCGCCGACCAGGGCCCGAAGATGGGCATCGGCCCCGACACCCGCTGGCTCCAGTTCGCCTCGTACAGCTTCGACGCGGCGACCTGGGAGCTCTCCATCGGACTGCTGTCCGGGGCGACCATGGTCCTGTCGACGGCGGAGGACCGCGGACCCGGCGAGCCGCTCGCCGACCTGGTCGCCCGCAGCGACGTCAACATGGTCTGCCTGCCGCCGACCGTCCTGTCCGCCTGGCCGGCGGACCGGCCGATGCCCGAGGGCATGCAGCTGGTCGTCGCCGGCGAGGCCTGCCCGCCCGAGCTGGTCGAACGCTGGTCGCGCGGGCGCGTGATGCTCAACGCGTACGGCCCGACCGAGGCTACCGTCTGCTCCAGCATCAGCCTGCCGCTGTCCGGCGCGGTCAAGCCGCCCATCGGCTTCCCGCTCCACAACACCCGGCTGTACGTGCTCGACTCCCGGCTGCGCCCGGTGCCGCCCGGCGTCACCGGCGAGCTGTACATCGGCGGCGCCCAGCTGGCCCGCGGCTACCTCCGCAGGCCCTCGCTGACCGCCGGACGCTTCGTCGCGGACCCGTTCGCCGCCGAGCCGGGCGGGCGGATGTACCGCTCCGGCGACCTCGTGCGCTGGAACGCCGACGGCAGCCTCGACTACGTCGGCCGCGTCGACGACCAGGTGAAGCTGCGCGGCTTCCGCATCGAGCTCGGCGAGATCGAGGGCGTGCTGCTGGCCCGCGACGACATCGCGCAGGCCGCGGTGATCGTCCGCGAGGAGCGGCCCGGCGACAAGCGGCTCGTCGCCTACGCCGTGCCGGCGTCCGGCGACGGCGACGCCCGGGAGCTGCGCACGCACCTCGCGGCGGCGCTGCCCGAGCACATGGTCCCCGCCGCCGTCGTCCTGCTGGACGAGCTGCCGCTCACCGGCAACGGCAAGCTGGACCGCCGTGCCCTGCCGGCGCCCGACTACACGCAGGCCACCTCCGGCCGCGCGCCCGCGAACGAGCGGGAGGCCGCGCTCTGCCAGGCGTACGCCGACGTGCTCGGTCTGGACGCCGTCGGCGCCGACGACAGCTTCTTCGACCTCGGCGGCGACAGCATCAGCTCCATCCAGCTGGTCAGCACGGCCCGCGCGGCCGGCCTCGCGATCACCGCGCAGGACGTCTTCGTGCACCGCACCCCGCAGGGTCTCGCGCTGGCGGCCCGCGCCGCCGGACAGGTCGAGACCGTCGGCGCGGGCGAGGGCACGGGAGCGCTGCTGCCCACCCCGATCACCAGCTGGCTCGACGAGATCGCGGGACCGGTCGACGGCTTCCATCAGGCGGCGGTCGTACAGACCCCGCAGGACGCCACGCACGGCAAGATCGCCGCCGCGCTCCAGGCGGTCCTCGACCACCACGACGTGCTGCGGCTGTCCGGCGACGAGATCCTCGAGGCCGGCGCCGTACGGGCCGAGGACGTGCTGCGCCGGGTCGACGCGGCCGAGGTCGCCGACGCCCAACTGCCCGCCCTGGTACGCCAGGCCGCCGACCGGACCTGGCGCGAGCTGGCCCCGGCCGAGGGCGCCGTGCTGCGCGCCGTGTGGATCGACGCCGGCCCGGGACGCGCGGGGCGGCTGCTGCTGACCCTGCACCACCTGGTCGTGGACGGCGTCTCCTGGCGCATCCTGCTGCCGGACCTGGCGCAGGCGTACGAGCGGCCCGACGCGCCGCTCGCCCCGGTCGGGACCTCGTTCCGCCAGTGGGCGCGGCTGCTCCACCAGGAGGCCGGCCGCCGCACGGCCGAACTTCCCCTGTGGGAAGAGGTGCTGGCGGGCGGCGACGCCCCGATCGGCAGGCGGCCGCTCGACCCGGCCCTCGACACCGCGGCCACCGCGCACCGGCTCCGCCTGGAGCTGTCCGCCGAGCACACGGCCGCACTGCTCACCGAGGTCCCGGCGGTCTTCCACGCCGAGATCAACGACGTGCTGCTCACCGCGCTCGCGCTCTCCGTCGCCGACTGGCACCGGAAGCGCAACGAGCCGCAGGACGTGCTGATCGAGCTGGAGGGCCACGGCCGCGAGGAGATCGTGCCCGGCACGGACGTCTCCCGCACGGTCGGCTGGTTCACCAGCACCCACCCGGTCCGCCTCGACGTGGGGCTGCCCGACTGGGACGAGATCCACGCCGGCGGACCGGCCGTCGGCCAGACGCTCAAGGAGATCAAGGAGCAGCTGCGGCGGCTGCCCGACCACGGGATGGGCCACGGCCTGCTGCGCCGTCTGCACCCGCAGAGCCGCGAGCAGCTGCGCCGGCACGCCGCGCCGCAGCTCGGCTTCAACTACCTGGGCCGGATGGCGCTCCCGGAGGCCGCCGACTGGCAGCTCGCCGCCGAGTCGCTGGACGTGGCGGCCGGCATGGACCCGGGCATGCCGCTGCCGCACGCGCTGGGCGTCAACGCCCGCACCGAGGACCGGCCCGGCGGCTCGCGCCTGGTCGCCGAGTGGGCGTGGGCGGGGCTCGCCGTGGCCGACGCGGACGCGGAGGCCGTCGCCCGCGGCTGGTTCCGCGCGCTTCAGGTGCTGGTCGACCACGCGGCCCGGCCGGACGCCGGGGGCTTCACGCCCTCGGACCTGTCGCTGGTCGAGGGCCTGGACCAGGACGAGATCGACGAGTTCGAGAACGAGTTCGCAGACGAGTGGGGGACAGAGCAGTGAGCGGTACGAAGAGAACACCGACGAAGTCCGGCGGCCTCAGCGACGTGCTGCCGCTGACGCCGCTCCAGGAAGGCCTGCTCTTCCACGCCGTCTACGACCGGCAGCAGCTGGACGTGTACTCCGTACAGCTCGTCCTCGACCTCGAAGGGCCCCTCGACCGGGCCGCGCTCAAGGCCGCCGCGGCGGGCCTGCTGCGCCGCCACGCCAACCTCCGCTCCGGCTTCCGCTACCGCAAGAACGGGCAGCCCGTCCAGCTCGTCCCGCGCGAAGTCCCGGTGCCGTGGCGGGAGCTGGAGGCCGCAGGCGACCTCGACGAGCTCACCGACCGCGACCGGTCCGAGCCCTTCGACGTCGGCCGTCCGCCGCTGATCCGGTTCACCGTCATCGGCACCGGCCCCGACAGCTGCCGGCTGCTCGTCACCTGCCACCACATCCTGCTGGACGGCTGGTCGATGCCGATCCTGCTCCAGGAGCTGTTCGCGGCGTACGCGGCCGGCGGCGACGCCTCCGGGCTGCCCGCGGTCACAACGTACAAGACGTATCTGTCCTGGCTCGCCCGCCAGGACCAGCAGGCCGCGGCCGGCGCGTGGCAGCGGCTGCTCGCCGGACTGGAGGAGCCCACCCGGCTCGTCCCGGCCCCGCCCGGCCGCGCGCCCGTCCTGCCCGAACGGTGCCTGGCCGAGCTCGACGAGGAGGCGACCGCTCGCCTCACAACGTGGGCCCGCGAGCGCGGAGTCACGCTCTCCAGCGTGCTCCAGGGCGTCTGGGCGGTCGTCCTGACCGCGCTGACCGGCCGCGACGACATCGTCTTCGGCACCACGACCTCCGGCCGGCCGCCGGAGCTGCCCGGCGTCGAGTCGATGGTCGGCCTCTTCATCAACACCCTGCCGGTCCGCCTCCAGGCGCCGGCGGCCCGGACGCTGGCCGACGTCGTCGCCACGGCCCAGGCCCAGCACACCGAGCTGCTGCCCCATCAGCACCTGGGCCTGTCCCGCATCCAGCAGGACGCGGGCCACGGCGAGCTCTTCGACACGGTCCTCATCTTCGAGAACTACCCGCTCGACCCCGACGCCCTGCGCGACGCCGTCCCCGGCCTCACGGTCACCGGCGTCGACGGCCGCGACGCCACGCACTACCCGCTGTCGCTGCTGGTCCTGCCCGGCGAGAAGATCACCCTGCGGCTGGACTACGCGCCGGACCTGGTGGGCGCGCAGGAGGCGGCGGCGGTCGCGGGCCGGGTCCTGCGCCTGCTCCAGATGCTGCCGGACACGGCGGACCAGCCGCTGGGCCGGCTGGACCTGCTCGGCGTCGACGAGCGGGAGACGCTGCTCGGCGCGTACAACGCCACGGCGCGCTCGTACCCGACGGCGCCGCTGCGCGACCAGCTCGCGGGGCTGCTCCGCGGGCCCGCGAGCGCGGGCGCCGATTCCACCGGCCCGGCGACGTCGGCCCGTGCGGCGAGCGAGGACGCGTCCGCGGGGCGCGCGCCTCAGCCGTCCGGCACGGAGGGCCTCCAGGGCGCCGCCCCGAGCCCCGCCTCCCAGACGGCGGGGCCGGACCTCGGCGACGCGCCCGCCCTGCGCTGCGGCGGCGAGCGGCTCAGCTACGCCGAGCTGCACGCCCGCGCCGACCGCCTCGCCCACGAGCTCGTCGCCCGGGGCGCGGGCCCCGGCGCGCTCGTCGCCATCGCGCTGCCGCGCTCGGTCGACCTCGTCGTGTCGACCCTCGCGGTCGTCAAGGCCGGCGCCGCCTATCTGCCCCTCGACCCCGACTACCCCGCCGACCGCATCGGCTACATGCTCGACGACGCGGACCCCGTCCTCGTCCTCACCACGGCGGGCGTCGCCGAGGCGCTGCCCGCCGTCGCCGAGCGGCCGTGGCTCGCCCTCGACGCCGACACCACGAGAAAGTCGCTCGCCGCCCACCCCACCGGGCCCGTCGCGACGCCCGCACCGCACCCGCTGGACACCGCGTACACGATCTACACGTCCGGGTCGACCGGCCGCCCCAAGGGCGTCGTCGTCCCGCAGGGCGCCCTCGTCAACCTCGTCCACGACATGGCCGAGCGATTCCGGATCGGCGCCGAGGACCGGTTCCTGTCCGTCACCACCTTCGGCTTCGACATCTCCAACCTGGAGATCTTCGTTCCGCTGCTGACCGGCGCGGAGCTCGTCCTGGCCGAGCGCGACACCGTCCGCGACCCCGCAGCCCTCGCCGCGCTCATCACCGGCAGCGACGCCACGGTCATGCAGGCCACCCCGACCCTGTGGCACGCCCTGGTCACCGAGCAGCCGCAGAGCCTGAGCGCCCTGCGGGTGCTGATCGGCGGCGAGGCCGTCGGCGAGCCGCTCGCCGACGCGCTGCGGGCCGCGTCCCGCGAGGTCACCAACGTCTACGGGCCGACCGAGACGACCATCTGGTCGACCGCGGCCGCCCTGGACGGCGAGCGAGGAGGCGTGCCGCCCATCGGCCGTCCCATCGCCAACACCCAGGTGTACGTGCTCGACGACGCCCTGCGCCCCGCCCCGGCGGGCGCGATCGGCGAGCTGTACATCGCGGGCGACGGCGTGGCCCGCGGCTACCACGGGCGGCCCTCGCTGACCGCGACCCGCTTCGTGCCCGACCCGTACGGCCCGGCCGGCGCCCGGATGTACCGCACCGGCGACGTCGTGCGCTGGGGCGCCGACGGCCAGATCGAGTACATCGGCCGCGCCGACCACCAGGTCAAGATCCGCGGCTTCCGGATCGAGCTCGGCGAGATCGAGTCCGCGCTCGCCGCGCACCCCGACGTCGCCCAGGCGACCGTCCTCGCCCGCGAGGACCGCCCGTCGGACACACAGCTGGTCGCGTACACGGTCGCGGTCGAAGGCCGCACCGCCGACCCGGCCGCGCTGCGCGCCCACCTCGGCGCGTCGCTGCCCGCGCACATGGTCCCCGCGCTGTACGTCGCGATGGACGCGCTGCCGCTCACCGCGAACGGCAAGGTCGACCGCAAGCTGCTGCCCGCGCCCGACCCGGCCCTGCGCACCGCGGGCCGCGCCGCGCGCACCCCGCAGGAGCAGCTGCTGTGCGAGGCGTTCGCCGAGGTCCTGGGCCTGTCCACGGCCCCCGGACCCGAGGACTCGTTCTTCGAGCTGGGCGGCCACTCGCTGCTCGCCACCCGACTGGTGGGCCGGATCAGGGCCGCGCTCGGCGCGGACCTGCCCGTGCGCGCGGTCTTCGAGTCCCCGACCCCGGCGGCCCTCGCGGCCCGGCTGGAGGGCGCCGGCGAGGCGCGCACCGCCCCGGCGCCGGTCGTGCGGCCCGAGGTGCTGCCGCTCTCGCCCGCCCAGCAGCGCCTGTGGTTCCTGGGCCAGTTGGAGGGCGAGAACCCGGCGTACAACATCCCGGTCGCCGTCCGGCTGACCGGCGAGCTGGACGCGGACGCGCTGCGGGCGGCCGTGCAAGACGTCGTCGTACGCCACGAGGCGCTGCGCACCCGCTACCCGGACACCGAGGGAAGGCCGCGGCAGGAGGTCGTGGACGTCGCCGACCTGCGGATCGACCTGGAGGCGACCGAGCTGACCGAGGTCGCGGTCGAGCAGGCCGCCCGCCGCGGCTTCGACCTGGCCGTCGAACTCCCGCTGCGCGCCCACCTCTTCCGGGCCTCCGACACCGAGCACGTGCTGCTGCTCGTCGTGCACCACATCGCCGCGGACGGCTGGTCCATCGGCCCGCTCGGCGGCGACCTGGCCACGGCGTACGAGTCCCGGCTCGCGGGCGCCGCGCCGGCGTGGGCGCCCCTGCCCGTCCAGTACGCCGACTACACCCTCTGGCAGCGCGAGCTGCTCGACGCGGTCTCCGAGGACCAGCTGGCCTACTGGCGCGAGGCGCTCGCCGGGCTGCCCGAGGAGCTCGAGCTGCCCGCCGACCGCACCCGGCCGGCCGCTCCGTCCTACCAGGGCGGCACGGTCGACTTCCGGATCGACGGCGAACTGCACGCCGCCGTCGGGGCGTTGGCGCGCTCGTCCGGCGCGAGCACCTTCATGGTGCTCCAGGCCGCGCTGGCCGCCCTGCTCGCGAAGCTCGGCGGCGGGGACGACATCCCGCTCGGCACGCCGGTCGCGGGCCGCACCGACCCGGTCCTGGACGACCTCGTCGGCCTGTTCGTGAACACCCTGGTCCTGCGCACCGACGTCTCGGGCGACCCGACCTTCCGCGAGCTGCTGGAGCGGGTGCGGGCCGCGGACCTGGCGGCGTACGCGCACCAGGACCTGCCGTTCGAGGCGCTCGTCGACGCCCTCGCGCCGACCCGCTCGCTGGCGCGCCACCCGCTGTTCCAGACGATGCTCACCCTGCACAACCAGCCGGAGACGGCCGTGCGGCTGGCGGGCGTCCAGTCCGAGCCGCTGCTGATCGCCACCGGCACCGCCAAGGCCGACCTCGCCTTCGAGCTCTTCGAGCGCCGCACGGCTCAGGGCGCCCCGGACGGGATCGACGCCGTCCTGGAGTACAGCAGCGACCTGTTCGGCCCGGCGACCGCGCGGTCCATCGCCGACCGCCTCGCCCACCTGCTGGGCGCGCTGGTCGCCGACCCGGACCGGCGCCTCGGCGAGATCGACGCGCTGCTGCCCGCCGAGCGCCGAGCGATCGAGGCCGGCTGGTCGGCGACCGCCGCCGACGACGTGTACGAGGGCGTCGTCGAGCGGGTGCGGGCGCATGCGGCCCAGGCGCCGCACAAGACCGCGGTGCGGGACCCGGACGGGGACGTCTCGTACGAGGATCTGGTCGCACTGGGCTCGGCGTTGACGCGTCGGCTGCAGGCGGCCGGGGCGGGTCCCGACCGTCGGGTCGCGGTGCTCTGCGAGCCGGGCGTGCCGTTCGTGGCGGGCGTGCTGGGGGTGCTGGGCGCGGGCGCCGCGTGGGTCCCGCTGGACCTGCGGGCCCCCGTGGCCCGCACGGCCGCGCTGCTCGACGACAGCCGCGCCGACGCCCTGTACATCGGCCCCGGTCAGGAGGAGCTCGCCCGCGAGATCCTCGCCCAGGCAGGCGCGGCCCCGGCCGTCGTCTCCTGGGACGGCGCGAAGGACCCGCTGGACGGGCTCGCCCCGCTCGCCGGAGCGCCGGACGACCTGGCGTACGTCATCTTCACCTCGGGCTCGACGGGCAAGCCGAAGGGCGCGATGGTCCACCGGCGGGGGATGGTCAACCACCTCCTCGCCAAGGTCCAGGACCTGAGCCTGGCCGCCTCGGACGTCGTCGTGCACAACGCGCCCGTCACCTTCGACATCTCGGTCTGGCAGATGCTCTCCCCGCTGGTCGTCGGCGGCCGGCTGATCGTGGTCTCGCGGGAGACCGCAGCCGACCCGCAGGAGCTGTTCGGCCGGATCGCCCAGGACGGCGTCACCGTCCTGGAGGTCGTGCCGTCGCTGCTGCGCGCGGCCGTCGACTCCTGGCAGGGCGGTCTCGTACGGCCCGAACTCGCGCCGCTGACCTGGCTGATGGTCACCGGCGAGGCGCTGCCCGCAGACCTGGCGGCCCAGTGGCTGGAGATCGCTCCGCACATCCCGCTGGTCAACGCGTACGGCCCCACCGAGTGCTCGGACGACGTCACGCACGCGGTCATCGGCGCGGGCAGCGAGCTGGGCGCGCGGGCGCCGATCGGCCACCCGGTGCGCAACACCCGGCTGTACGTGCTGGACTCGCTGCTCAAGCCGGTGGTCCCGGGGGTGCCGGGCGAGCTGTACGTCGGCGGCGTCGGCGTCGGCCGCGGCTACCTCGACGACACCCGCAAGACGGGGGTCACCTTCCTCGCCGACCCGTACGCACCCGAGAAGGGCGCGCGGATGTACCGCACGGGCGACCGCGTGCTCCAGCGCCCCGACGGGCAGCTGGAGTTCCTGGAGCGGGTCGACCACCAGGTCAAGATCCGCGGCCACCGCATCGAGCTCGGCGAGGTCGAGGCCGCGCTGCGCGCCGTCGTCGGGGTCTTCGACTCCGCCGCCGCCGTGCACGACGGCCGGCTCGTCGGCTACGTCGTCGGCAGCACGGACGAGGTCAGGACCACCCTGGCCGCGGTGCTGCCGGACTACATGGTCCCCAGCGCCCTCGTCGCCCTGGACGCGCTCCCGCTGACCGCGAACGGCAAGGTCGACCGCAAGGCCCTCCCGGCCCCCGGCCCGGCGGCCGTCGCCTACTCGGGACCGGCCCGCCTGCCCCGCACGGACGCCGAACGCGCCCTGTGCGACGTCTTCGCCGCCGTCCTCGGCCTGCCCGAGGTCTCCATCGACGACGACTTCTTCGACCTCGGCGGCGACAGCATCCGCTCCATCGAAGTGGTCGCCCGCGCCCGTCGCGCCGGACTGGCCGTCACCGCGGCCGACGTCTTCACCCACAAGTCCGTCGTCGCGCTCGCCGCGGCCGTCGGCGAGGCGGAGGCCGTCCCGGTCGTCGGCACGGACGACGGGATCGGCGTCTTCGCGCCGACCCCGATCATGCTGCGCATGCTCGAAGAGGGCGGCCCGGTCGACGGATTCAACCAGTCCGTCGTCCTGACCACCCCGGCCGGCCTCGACCCCGACCGCCTCGCCGCCGCGCTCCAGCGGGTGATCGACCACCACGACGCCCTGCGGCTGCGTCTGTCCGGCCAGGGGCCGGAGACCTGGCAGTTGGAGACCGGCGCCCCCGGCGCCGTGCCCGCCGGGCCGCTGCTCACCCGGATCGACGCCTCGCACCGGGCGTACGAGGACGAGTCGCTGCTGCGGCGCGCCGTCGAGGCCCAGTCGATGGCCGCCCGCGACCGGCTCGCGCCGCGCGACGCGGTCAACGTGCAGGCGGTCTGGCTCGACCGCGGCCCCACGCGGCCCGGCCGGCTGGTGCTGATGCTGCACCATCTCGTGGTGGACGGCGTCTCCTGGCGCATCCTGCTGCCGGACCTGCTCTCCTCGTACGAGACGCCCGAGACGGCTCTCGACCCGGTCGGCACGTCGTTCAGGCACTGGTCGCAGCTGCTGGGCGCCGAGGCCGCCGAGGGCCGTCGCGCGGCCGAACTCGCCCTGTGGGAAGGACTGACGGGCGGCGGCGAGCCCCTGCTGGGCAGCCGGTCGCTCGACCCCGTGCTCGACACGTACGCCACCGCCGCCAAGCTGCGGCTGACGCTGCCGGCCGAGCACACCGCCCCGCTCCTGGACCGAGGCCCCGCCGCCTTCCAGGCGGAGATCAACGATCTGCTGCTGGCCGCGCTCGCCCTCGCCGTCGAGGAGGAGCGGGGGACCGGCGCGCTGGTCGAGGTCGAGACCCACGGCCGCGAGCAGCTGCACCCGGGCATCGACCTCTCCCGTACGGTCGGCTGGTTCACCGGCGCCCACCCGGTGCGGCTCCAGGCCGCGGGCCTCGGCCCGGAGCAGGCGGTCAAGGAGGTGCGCGAACAGCTCGCCGCCCTCCCCTCGCACGGCCTGGGCCACGGCGTCCTGCGCCACCTCGCCGGCGAGCGCACCCTCGCGGTCAACCCGCAGATCGGCTTCAACTACCTGGGCCGCTTCGGGGCGGTGGAGTCGTACGGCGGCCAGTGGGCCGCCGCGCCCGAGTCGCAGGAGGCGTACGCGCCGGCCGCCGACGCCATGCCGCTCGGGCACGTCCTGGAGCTGGACGCGCTCGTGGAGGACGGCCCAGGCGGGCCCGAGCTCGTCGCCAACTGGACGTGGGCGAGCGGGGTGCTGGGCGCGGAGGCCGCCCAGGCGCTGGCCGAGAGCTGGTTCCGGGCGCTGCGGAGCCTTGCCGTGCGGGCCGAGGAGCTGTCCGCCTCGAGTCCGGGCGCGGCGCGGCGACCCGCCCTGCTCGCCGAGGCGTTCGACACGACGCTGCCCATCCGTACCGCGGGGAGCCGTGCGCCGCTGTTCTTCATGCACGGCGGCGTCGGTCTCAGCTGGCCCTATCTGGGGCTCGCCGAGCACCTTTCCAAGGAATTCCCCGTCTATGGGTTCCAGACGTCCGGAATTATCGCGGAAGCTCCTCTTCCGTCATCCATAGCGGAAATGGCCCGGGAATATGTCGGCAGAATTCTGGAAATTCAGCCGAAGGGGCCTTACCATATTCTCGGATGGTCGTTCGGCGGACTTCTCGCCCACGCGGTCGCCACGCGACTGGAAGAGCTCGGCCACCGCGTCGCCTTCCTCGCGAACCTCGACAGCTACCCGGTCCCCGAGCCCGGAGGCATCCCGGACGACGCCGCGCTGCTCCTGAAGATGCTGGAGTACAGCGGCTACGACGCGGAGCGCTTCGCCGGCCGCGCGCCCGAACTGGCCGAGGTGCTGGAGCTCTTCAGGCGGGACGCCAATCCGCTCGCGGGCCTCGACGAGGAGCAGCTGGGCCGGCTGCTGCGGATCGTGCGCAACCACGCCGTCCTCTCCGGCGAGTTCGTCCCGGACCGCTTCAGCGGGGACGTCCTGTTCGTCTCCGCGGCCCTCGGCCTCGACGAGAACTCCCCGACCATCAAGGAATGGGCCCCGCATATCGGCGGCCGCATCTCCCACCACAGCATCGAGTCGGACCACGACGGAATGATGCGCCCCGAACCGCAGGGGGCGATCGGACGCATCATCGCCGCTCACCTTTCAGGCATCGGCGCAGACGCCGCAGAATTCACGGAGGACGCAGCATGAAGAACAACCCGTTCGACGACGAGAACGGCACTTTCCTGGTCCTGGTCAACGACGAGGGACAGCACTGCGTCTGGCCCGAGTTCGCCGCCGTCCCCGACGGCTGGACCACGGTCCTGCCGGCCGGCGGACGCGAAGCCGCCCTGGACTACATCGAGGGCGCCTGGACGGACATGCGACCCACATCGCTGATCCAGGCCGCCGCCTGAGCACCGGTCACCCGTCACCCCTCACCACCCGCACAGATCCGAGAGGCACCGTTCCATGACTGTCAACGCAACCGCTGACGTGGCGGCCGTCCGGGCCATCATCATCGACGTCCTCGAGCTCGAGGACGACGAGCTCACCGAGACCAGCCTGTTCATCGAGGACCACGGCGCCGACTCGCTCGGCGCGATCGAGATCCTCTCCCGCATCGAGGCCGAGCTCGGCGTGGTCATCCCGCAGGAGGAACTGGTCAAGCTCACCAACCTCGAGAGCGTGCTCGAGGTGCTGGCCACAGCCGAGGGGCGGCAGCCGTGAGCACCGAGCACCGCCGGGTCGTGCTGACCGGCTGCGGGGTCCTGTCCAGCATCGGCACGGGGGTCGCGGAGTTCACCGCGGCCCTGCGTGCCGGGCGGGTCGGCACCGGCGACATCACGGTCTTCGACGCCACCGGGTTCGCGGCCCGCCGGGGCCACCAGGTGAACGGCTTCGAGGCCTCGGCGCGGCTGCGCGCCCTGCGGCCCGAGGACTCCGGGCGGGCCTCGCAGTTCTCGGCCGCGGCCGCCCGGATGGCCCTCGAGGACGCCGGGCTGACCGAGGAGCAGCTGCGCGAGCGGCGCGGCACGATCGTCATCGGCACCACCGACGGCGAGGTCGGCGAGCTCGACCTGCTCGCCGAGTCCGCGCTCTCCATCGGCCTCGCCGCCTTCACCGGACGCGCCATGTCCCGGTCCGCCACGGGCAGCCTCGCCCTGAGCGTCGCCCGCGAGCTGGGCCTGTCCGACGTGGAGACCGGCACCGTCGCCACGGCCTGCGCCGCCGGCAACTACGCCATCGGCAGCGGCTTCGACGCCGTCCGCAGCGGCGAGGCGGAGTGGGCGCTGGTCGGCGGCGCGGACGCGCTGAACCGCAAGACCTTCGCGGGCTTCTCGCGGCTGGGACTGATCGACCCGCAGGAGTGCCGCCCCTTCGACTCCGAGCGCAAGGGCCTGCTCACCGGCGAGGGCGCGGGCCTGCTGCTGCTGGAGACCGAGGAGTCGGCGCTCGCCCGCGGCGCGCACATCTACGCCGAGGTGCTCGGCTACGGCCTCAACTGCGACGCCGCGCACCCCACCGCGCCCGAGGAGGACAGCGTCGCGCGCTGTATCCGCATCGCGCTGGAGAACGCCTCCGTCAAGCCCGAGGAGGTCGACCTGATCTCCGCGCACGGCACCGGCACCCCCACCAACGACACCACCGAGATCGCCGCGATCCGCCAGGTGTACGGAGAGGGCGTGCCGCGCACGGTCGGCCTCAAGGGCATGATCGGCCACACCATGGGCGCGGCGAGCGCGCTCGGCGCCATCGCCTCGGCGCTCGCGATCCGGCACGGGTTCGTCCCGCCGACCGCCAACCACCGCACCACCGACCCGGCCTGCGACGTCGACGTGGTGCCCAACGAGTCGATCCCCGCGGACGTGCGGATCGTGCAGAACAACGGCCTCGCGTTCGGCGGCAACAACGCCGTCGTGCTGCTGGGCCGCCACGAGAACCCCCGAGGGGAGTACGCCCGATGAGCACCACCGCGGTCATCACCGCCTGGTCGGCGGTGTCGCCGTACGGCATAGGCGGCGAGGCGCTGGCCGAGGGCCTGCGCTCGCGCACGGCGCCGTCGCCGTCGGCGGCGCCCGAGGAGTGGCTGTCCGAGGACGGCGCCACCGCCCGGCTCGTGCCGGACTTCGACGTCCGCGCGGCGCTCGGCAAGGTCGGCACGCGCGGCCTGGACCGGATGACGGGACTGACGGCCGTCGCGGTGCGCGAACTGCTCGGCGACGACGAGGGCGGCACGGGCACCGGCCTGGTGCTCGGCACCGCCGCCGGCAGCGTGCAGGGCTTCCTGGAGTTCACCAAGGCGTCGCTGGAGGGCGACCGGCCCATCGACGTGCCGCCGTCGAAGGTCCCCAACATGGCGATGAACAGGGCGGCTTCGGCGAGCGCGATCCGCCACAGCCTCAAGGGCCCCAACTCGACCGTCGCGGCGGGCCGGCTCTCCGGACTGGCAGCCCTGTCCCACGCCCGCCGGCTGCTCGCGGACGGCCGGGCGCAGCGGGTGCTGTGCGGCTCGGTCGAGGAGTACTCCGCGGGCCGGGCGCTGCTGACGCGGCGGGCGTACGAGGAGGACGTCGTCCTCGGCGAGGGCTGCGCGATGCTCCTGCTGGAGCCGGGCCCCGGCGACCGGGAGAGCGAGAGCGGCGCCGTCGACGAGAGCGGCGCGGCCGGACTGGCCGAGGTCCTCGCGGTCCACCACCGGGTGGCCCTCGCCGCGGACTTCGCGGACGTCCTGTCGGCCACCCTCCACGAGGCCCTGGCCACGGCGGGCGTGAGCCCGGACGAGGTCTGGGCCGTGATCCCCTCCGCCTCGCCGGGCCCGGCGGGCGCGCAGGAGGAGCAGGTGCTCCAGGCCCTGTTCCCGGAGCCGGTCCGCACCCGGATCCCCTCCCCGGCCCTGCTGGGCGACACGGCGGCGGCCTCGGGCTCGTTCCAGATCGCCGCCGCCCTGGCCGCGCGGCACGCCGCGGGCAAGATCGTCCTGGTCACGGCGACGGACGCGGACGGCCCGGTGGGCTGCGCGGTCCTGCGTCTGCTGACCGACGGCACGCCCGCCGCGGACGGCGCCTCGTGAACGCCGCACCCGCCTCCCGGCCCGTCGCCCTCATCAGCGGCGGGTCGCGGGGGATCGGCCGGGCCGCCGCGCTGCGGCTCGCCCAGGACGGGCACGACGTCTCCTTCTGCTACCGCGGCGACGAACAGGCCGCCGACAACCTGGAGAAGGAGCTCGCCGCGCTCGGAGCGCGCTCGCTGGCCGCACGCGTCGACGTCGCCGACGCCGACAGCGTGCGCGGCTGGGTGAGCCGTACGGAGAAGGACTTCGGGCCCGTCGCCGTCGCCGTCACCTCCGCCGGCATCACCCGCGACAAGCCGCTGCTGATGATGTCCGACACCGAGTGGCACGAGGTCATCGACACCAACCTGGACGGCGTCTACCACGTCTGCCGGGCCGTCGTCTTCCCCATGCTCAAGCGCCGGGCCGGCGCCATCGTCACGGTGTCCTCCGTCTCCGGACTCCAGGGCAACGCCGGGCAGACCAACTACGCCGCCTCCAAGGCGGGCATCGTCGCCTTCTCCCGCTCGCTCGCCAAGGAGGTCGGCCGGCGCGGCATCCGCGTCAACGCCGTCGCTCCCGGGCTGATCGACACCGACATGTCGGCCGTGCTCGACGACACGGTCAAGGACCAGGTCTCCGAGCGCACCGCGCTCGGCCGCGCGGGCCTGGCGACCGAAGTCGCCGACGCCATCGCCTTCCTGGCCTCCGACCGAGCCGCGTACATCACCGGCGCGGTCCTGCCCGTGGACGGCGGCCTATGACCGCCCGCGCCCTCGACGCCGGCCCCGAAGCCGGCGTCGAGGGGACCGCAGCGAGCGGCGCCGGCGCCCTGGAGGCCCCCGGCACGGAAGGGGGGCCGCTGGCGCGGGAGCACCCCTGGGCCGCCCCCCTCGCGCCCGGCCACTGCCAGCTCTGGTGGGCCTCCTCGGCCGACGCCCACCCGGCGCTCCACGAGCTGCTCGACGCGCGCGAGCGGACCCGGCTCGCCGCGCTGCGCAACCCCGGCGCCCGCGACCTCTACCTCGCCGCCCACGCCCTGGCCCGCGTCGTCGCCGCGGCCCAACTCGGCCTGGAGCCGGCCGAGGTGGACCTCACGGTGGTCTGCAAGCACTGCGGCGGACCGCACGGCAAGCCGCAGCCGCCGGACCCGCTGCGGATGTCCCTGTCCCACTCCGGCGGACGCGTCGTCGTCGCCCTCGCCCACTCCACGGCCGTCGGCGTGGACATCGAGGAGATCGGCCCGTACGCCCCCGACGTCGCCCAGCGGGTCCTGGCTCCGCAGGAGCGCGTCGTCCTCGGCGCGCTCCCCGCGGCCGAGCGCCCCGCAGGCTTCATCCGCTACTGGACCCGCAAGGAGGCCCTGCTCAAGTCGACCGGCGACGGCCTCGCCGTCGCCCCCGAACTGCTCAGGGTCACCTCGCCCGACGCCCCGCCGCGCCTGCTGAGCTGGGAGGGCCCGGACCGTCCGCTGCTGCCGCTGCGCCTGTACGACCTCGAGGCGGGACCCGGCCACCGCGCCGCGCTCGCCGCCGTCGGCGCGCCGCTGCGCCTCGCGCACCACGACGGCTCCGCCCTGCTGCGACTTCACTCCACCGAAAGGGAACTGGCCTCATGAGCCCGCTGCGTACGTACGTCGCCCTGATCGCGGACGCGCTCACGCCCTCCGCCGAGTCCGTGCTCACCCGGGACGGCACGGTCGAGGTCCGCCGCGTCGACGGCACCGACCGCCCGGCGCTGCTCGCCGCCCTCGCCGACGCCGACGCCGTCCTCGTGCGCTCCGCCACCCGCGTCGACGCCGAGGCGCTGGCCGCCGCGCCCCGTCTGAAGGTCGTCGCCCGCGCGGGCGTCGGCCTGGACAACGTCGACGTCCCCGCGGCCACCGCCGCCGGCGTCACCGTCGTCAACGCCCCGGCCTCCAACGTCGTCAGCGCCGCCGAGCACGCCGTCGCCCTGCTGCTCGCCGTCGCCCGCAACGTCCCGCAGGCCGACGCCGCGCTCAAGTCCGGCCGCTGGGCCCGCAGCGAGTACGCCGGCGTCGAACTGGCCGGAAAGACGCTCGGGGTGCTCGGCCTGGGCCGGATCGGCTCGCTGGTCGCCCGCCGGATGGCCGCCTTCGACATGGAGGTCGTGGCGTACGACCCGTACGCCGCCGAGGCCCACGCCGCCTCCCTGGGCGTGCGCCTGGTCGGGCTTGACGAACTCCTCGCCCGCGCGAGCTTCCTGACCGTGCATCTGCCCCGCACCCCTGAGACCACCGGGCTGATCGGCTTCGAGGCGCTCCAGCGCGTCCGGTCCGACCTGCGGATCGTGAACGCGGCGCGCGGCGGGATCGTCGACGAGAACGAGCTGTACGCCGCCCTGAAGGAGGGCCGCGTGGCCGGCGCCGGGCTCGACGTGTACGCGACCGAGCCGTGCACCGACTCCCCGCTGTTCGAGCTCCCGAACGTCGTGGCCACCCCGCATCTGGGCGCCAGCACCCCGGAGGCGCAGGAGCGCGCCGGTACCCAGGCCGCCGAGTCCGTCCTGCTCGCCCTCGCGGGCGCGCCCGTCCCCGACGCCGTCAACGCCCCCGACAAGGTCCTCGCGGTCAGCCGGTGACGTCGGCCGCCGTCCGGCCGCGTCCCGTCGGGTCACTGCCCGGCGCCCGCACCCGCTCCGCCGTCCGAGCCCGCGGTACCGAGCCAGCCCCGGCTCATCGCGAGCGCGCCGGCCTGGAAGCGGCTGCGGGCGCCCAGGCGTGCCATGAGCTCCGCGGTGACGCGCCGGCCGGTACGCACGGACACGCCCAGCTTGCGGGCGACGACCTCGTCCGTGTGGCCCTCCAACAGCAGGTCGAGGACGGCCTGTTCCTGCGCGGTCAGGCCCTCCGGCTCCTGCGGGCGCGCTCCGCCGATCGGCTGCGCCTGCTCCCAGGTCTGCTGGAACAGCGAGGAGAGCGCGGTGATCACGCCGGTGCCGTCGAGGACGAGGATGCCCTTGGCCGCGGCCTCGGGGTCGGTGGGGACGATGGCGGTGCGGCGGTCGTAGATGATCATCCGGAGGGGGAGCTGCGGGATGGTGCGCACCTCGCCGCCGCACTCGTGCAGCCAGCGGGCGTACCCGAGGGTCGCCGGGTCGTTGCGTATGGAGTCCAGATAGACGTAGCGCAGCCGGACGCCTCGTTCGAGGGCCTTCTGGTCGAGCGGCCGGGCGGCGTCCAGGGCCGCCTGGGTCTGGGCGCCCCGGGGCGCGAAGACCTCTATCTCGCTCTCGGCGCCGTGCGAGAGGCGCTCGATCTGGGAGCCGATGGCGTCCAGACCGGTGTAGCGCCGTACCTCGGTGGTCGCCGCCGAGGGGCTGTCGTCGTACTCCGTGAGCATCCGGGTGATGGTCAGCCGGGTCGCGGCCATGGCCTGCTGGCGCTCGGCGAGCTCCTGCTCCTGCCGGTGCAGCAGACTCGCCAGCCCGAACTCCGGGTTGACGAGCCGCATCTTGTCCGGTTCCTCCGCGGACCTCCGCACTAGGGCGAGCCCTGCCAGCTCGTTGAGCGTGTCGGTCACTCTGGAGGCAGGCCAGCCGAGTACGTCGGCGATTTCCGCCACACCTGCCCTGGGTGTTCTGAGAAGTACTCGGTAAACCGATTCTGCATCCGTATCCAGACCCAACTGGTCCAACGTTCGCCCCCCGGAGAACTCCATGCCTACCGCGCGGTCACACGCAGCGACGAAACTCACTATCTCAGGCAAAGACGATCAACAGCAACGTTACTCACTGGTCGGTAGTTCGATTCAGCTGCAGTTCACTGGGGAGACAGCATGTTCCTCGTGACGGCCAGGGTGCCCGCGGCGGCGCTGACCGGCGGCGATGCGCTGGAGGATCGTATCCGCCGGGTCGTCACCACGGAGGACCGTCTGGAACATCTTCATCTACGGCTCGCGGCCGACGGCGAGGCGCAATTGGTGCTCTTTCTCGGCCATCCGGACGCGGCCCGCACGGAGGCGGCTGCGGCCCTTCTCGTGGAGCGCGCGCTGACCCCGTCGATCGATCCCCCGATGATCGACTGGGAACCGGCTCTTCCCCTTCCGCTGGCCATGGAGCAGCTCGGACTCGTCCCGGGTGACAGGGAGTTGCCATCACAGGACCCTGACAGTCCGTGATGCAGACGGGACGGGGGGTGAGAGGCAAGACTCATGGCTGTCGGGAACGGAACGCCGGACCCGCTCAGCAGAAGAAGTGCCAGGGGGAGAAGACAATCATGAGGTACACCGCTCATCGCCGCGCCGGATCCATTGTCAAGCACATGACGGGAACCGGCATCGCCGTCGCCGCGCTGGTAGCACTGGCCCCGGCGGCAGCCGCGTCCGAGTCGCACTCCGGGAGCGCCGCGTCGGCGAGCGCCTCGGCCTTCGTCTTCAACGTGGACCTCGGCGTGAAGCCGCTCGACCTCGCACAGCCGATCCAGCTCGTCGTCAACGGCAACACCTGGGGAGACTAATGCTCACGCAGCAGGAAACGGCCGTGCAGACCGCGCAGGCCGCGGCGACCGTCGAAGACCTGCGCCTGGACATCGACGGCGTCGACGCCCAGATCCGCGCCCTGTTCGAGCGCCGCCGCGAGCTCTCGCACGCGGTGCAGCGGGCCCGGATGGCCGAGGGAGGGTCCCGTACGGACACCGGCCGCGAGATGAAGGTCATCAAGGGGTACGCGGACGGCTTCGGCCGCCAGGGCACCGCGATCTCGCTGGCGCTGCTGGAGCTCTGCCGGGGCGCGTCGCCCTCGGCCGAGAACTGACCGGCCGCACACCAGAACCACGCCCCTGCCGCCGACCACGGCGGCCGGGGCGTCGGCTGCCCGCCCGCGCCCGCGGCGGGCAGAGACAGGCCCCGGACCCGGGCGGCGCCTCCCGGGTCCGGGGCCTGTCGCCTGCGCTCAGCCCCTAGCGGGGCGCGGCGTCAGGCGCGTTGTGCCCCGTCAGGACCACGGGTCGGGGTCCGGGCACTCCTTCCACGCCAGCCGGTAGATCGTGTTGATCTCGCCGTCCGTCGAGTCCATCGTCATGAAGCTGGTCGTCTTCTTGGGGTCCGAGGTGCCGGCGTTGACCCGGATCTCGGTGTTGATGTTGAAGTTCCGCTTCACCCCGCAGGGCGCCCAGACCAGTTGCCCCCACTCGGTGGTGTCCGTCGCCTGCCAGCTGTCGTCGTAGGGCCCCGCGAAGGGGTGGTTTCTGACGGCCGTGTCCGGTGAGCCCTGGAAGTAGTACGAGGCCTTCTGCGTCGCGGTCGCTCCGGACTGGAGGCTGGCGAACCCGCGGTAGTCCGCGCTGGCCACCGCGTAGGTGAAGCCCTGCGGCACATGCACGATCAGGTTGAGCTGGCAGTTCTTGCGGAAGTCGGTCGGCTGCGCGCCCACGCCCACCTTCGCGAGGTACTCGCTGTAGGTCACGGTGAAGGCGGTGTTGTCCTCGGACACCGCGACTGCGGCGCTTCCTTGACGACATCCCGATCCGTTGACGGTCGCGATGTCGATGGTGATTTTGTCCGGGGGCGCCACAGTGACGGCGGACGCGGGCTGTACGGCGAGGAGTGAGGCGAGGAATGCCGCTGTCGCGCCGCCGGCGATAAGTGCACGGGACATGATTCTCCCATCGGGGGAATGTGAGGGGTTCGGCCGGAAGACAGCCCAAAGAAGGGCATGGGCATGTCAACTCTTCACCTATCTGGGCGCTTCTCGAAGAGCCGGGTCGATGGGAATGGTAGGGATCGGCGGCAGACTGCGACAGGTCTGTTATCGGCCGTGAATCCGAGCGTCGGCGGCCCGAACCGGACGGTCTACGCGCATACAGCCGCTCTACGCGCATACGGTCGCTCACGCGGTCGGGTCTGCGCGCACGCAGACGGCCCCGCAGGGCACAAGCGTGCTCTGCGGGGCCATATGACACTGCGCCCGGCAAGGGCTGTGCCGAAGGTCAGTCGTTGATGCAGATGTTGCCGCCCGTGGGGTTCAGCAGTGCAAGGATGTTGACGCTGTTGCCGCACACGTTGATGGGGATGTTAATCGGAACCTGAATCACGTTCCCGGACAGCACGCCCGGCGAACCGATGGCGGCGCCCGTGGCGTCCGCGTCGGCCATGGCGGGCGCGGCGCTGCCCAGGGCCATGATGAGACCCGCGACGACGGCTGCGGCCTTCTTGTGCTTCATTTCGATCCTTTCAGCAGCGGCGTCAAACGCATGAGCGACCCTCGCGCATACGCAGCCCGTTTCCTGTGGCGTGCACACCGCTCCAATGCAGGTAACGAATGGATTCCCATAAAGGAACCTCGATGAGTCTGCTAGTTCGAAAAGTCACTCGTATGCATCACGGGTGATTTGCTGAACTGACTCAGAGGTTTACTCGCAGTATAGGTTTCCAGTTCTAGCGGCACTTTTTCAAATATCCCGCTAGGCGGCCGAATATTTCGACGCCCGAGTTGATGCCAAAGGCGCGTCGGTGTAATGCGTCCCGTGCTGGACAGGGGTACGCCCCCCGAGTGCGGTGCACTCGGAGGGCGTACTCGGTCTGCTGGGCGCGCTCAGTTGTTGCCGGCGCCGTTGCCCGACAGGACCGGGATGTTGCTGAGGACGTGCGCCAGCGGCTCGTCGCCCTTGGCCTGGGTGGAGTTCTCGGTGCACTGCTGGTTCTGCGGGCCGCCCGAGAGGATCGGGACGTCCTGGACGGCGATGTCCGCCAGGCCGGCGAGGGCGCCGAGGTTGGCCTTGACCGGCACGCCGAGGCAGGGCTTGTTCAGGGTGCCCTGGACCAGGCCGAGCTGCGGGCTCAGGTCGCCGTGGGTGCCGAAGTTGCCGAAGGCCTGCTCGGCTCCGTTGCCGCTGAACGACGTGGTGCCGCCCTCGTTGCCGATAGCCATCGCCTGCGGGGCCATCGCGGCGCCCACGCCCACCATCGACGCGGCGACCATCGTCGTAGTCAGAATCTTCTTGATCACTTCTAGTCCCTTTTCGCTTTGAACGGTCGATCGTGGAGCAGACTGATCAACTGCGTCCGACGGGTTTGGTTCCGTGCATTCACCCGAATGCAGCATCGCTGCGGCGTATGCCCCGCGACGCATCGCGTCGCCGGCTGGGGGCTTCCTCGTGGATGCGGGATCGCCTGCGCGGCGTGCCCGGCTATTGCACCATCCGGCAGCCGTCGACCGTCGCGGAATTCACCCGTCTGCCGAATGAATCGTGGCGTCCGTTCGCCATTCCCTATTGGGGCACAATAAGGGGCCCAGTTCGCTAGCGAAGCGGTGAGACAGTATGACAACTATGGCGACTGAGCCGGCGTCCGTCGGCCATGGGAGCAGGCGACGGCCGCCCGAGGAAGGCGTCGGCGCGCGGCGCGGGCTCGCGCTCCTGCTGGTGATCACGGGCGCGGCGGGCCTGCTCGCCGCGTGGGTGATCACGCTCGACAAGTTCAAGCTGCTGGAGGACCCGAACTTCACGCCGGGCTGCAGCCTCAACCCGGTCGTCTCCTGCGGCAGCATCATGAAGAGCGAGCAGGCGGCGGTCTTCGGCTTCCCCAACCCGATGCTGGGGCTGGCGGCGTACGCGGCGGTGGTCGCCGTCGGCGCCGGGCTGCTGGCCGGGGCGCGCTACCGCCGCTGGTTCTGGCTCGGCCTGAACGCGGGCACGGCCTTCGGAGTCGGCTTCTGCACCTGGCTCCAGTACCAGTCGCTGTACAGCATCAACGCGCTCTGCCTGTGGTGCTCGCTGGCCTGGGTCGCCACCATCGTCATGTTCTGCTATGTCACCGTGCACAACGTCGAGCACCGGATCGTCAAGGTCCCCGAGGGCCTGCGCAAGGGCCT